>JASHQV010000218.1 GCA_030038955.1 Solirubrobacteraceae bacterium | reverse complement strand
TGGTGGTGGCCCCGGTGGTCCTGGCGGCCGTGGTGGTGGCCCCGGTGGTCCTGGCGGGCGTGGCGGCGGCCCTGGTGGTGGACCTGGCGGTCCTGGTGGGCGTGGTGGCGGACCTGGCGGCCGTGGCGGCGGACCCGGTGGACCAGGTGGATCCGGCGGAGGCCGCGGTCGACCGGGTGGCGCTCGCGGTGGTGGCTCGGGTGGACCCGCTAGATCCGGCTCGCGGTCGGCCGAGAGCCGTCCTGCGCGTTCTCGCGGAGATGGTGCAACCCCGCCGCCGGATAGCGGTGCTCCCCGGGCTGGCAGCGATTCCCAGGGTGGCAGCAGCGCTCGGGGTGGCGGCGCTGCGCCAGCCGGCACCCCTCCCCAGAGCGGTAGCGCTCCCAACGGCAACGGCGGCGCAGGAGGCGCCGGCTGATGCTCGCTCCCAAGCGCGTCAAGCATCGTAAGGTGCACCGCGGCCGCCGGCGCGGGCTGTCCCGCGGTCAGGTCAAGGTCCAGTTCGGCGAGTACGGCCTGAAGGCGCTTGATCCCGCGTGGGTGACGAACCGTCAGATCGAGGCTGCCCGGATCGCGATGACTCGCAAGATCAAGCGTGGCGGCAAGGTATGGATCAACGTGTACCCGGACAAGCCGTTCACGAAGAAGCCGGCCGAGACCCGGATGGGCTCCGGCAAGGGCTCGCCGGAAGGCTGGGTCGCGGTCGTCAAGCCCGGGCGCGTGATGTTCGAGCTGGCTGGCGTACCCGAGCCACTCGCCCGGGAGGCGATGCGACTGGCCGGCCACAAGCTGCCGGTGCGCACCAAGTTCGTTCTGCGCGAGGATGGCTGATGCGCGCGACCGAGCTACGCGACATGTCCGAGGCGGAGCTGCGCGAGCACATCGCGGCCGCGCGCCAGGAGCTGTTCGGGTTGCGCTTCCAACACGCGACGGGCGAGCTGGACAACACGGCGGGGTTGTCGAAGGCGAAGCGAGAGATTGCGCGGGCGTTGACGATTGCCCGCGAACGAGAAATTGAGACAAATGGCTGAAGAATCAGAGAATCCAGAGGTCACTGAGGAGGCCTCGCCGGCAGACGTCTCCCCGGAGGCAACGGCCTCGAATGCCTCCGATGAGACGCCTGCCTCCGATGCCACTGACTTGGGTACCGCCGATGGGCTGCGTGCCTCCGAGAATGGGGTGGCGGAAACCGACACGTCCTCCGATACGCCCGCCGACGCTGCAGCTGGGGAGGGGGCGCGAGCGGGCGGGCGGGGTCAGCAGCCTGACGAGGTGCTGACGCCAAAGCAGCGGCGTCAGCGGGAGCGGGCGGCGAAGTTCGCCGCGATCCCGGCGCGCGAGCCGCGTACACCGCAGGAGCGGCAGGCCGAGCGGGACGCCGAGCGCAGGCGCAAGGCGGTCGCGCGCCGGCGCCAGCGCGAGCGGGCCGGGGCGAAGTACAAGGCCGCCGAGCACGAGCGGGTTGCGACGCCCCCTCGCGAGCACATCCCCGGCACGCAGAAGACCCGGCGCGGCACGGTCGTCTCCGACAAGCCCGACAAGACGATCACCGTGCGGATCGACGTCACCCGGCGCCACCGCCGCTACGAGAAGGTCATCCGCACCTCCTCCACCGTGCACGCCCATGACGAGCGCAACGATGCGCACGTCGGCGACGTCGTCGTCGTCCGCGAGTGCCGGCCGCTGTCGCGCAGCAAGCGCTGGCGGCTGATCGAAGTGACCGAGAGAGCGAGGTAGGCCGGCCATGGTCCAGAACGAGACGCGCCTGCGCGTGGCCGACAACAGCGGCGCTCGCGAGATCCTCGTGATCCGCGTCAAGGGCGGCCATCGGCACCGCTACGCGGGCGTCGGCGACATCATCACCGCCACCGTCAAGACCGCGATCCCCAACGGCTCGGTCAGGAAGGGCGAGGTCGTCACCGCCGTCGTCGTCCGCACGAAGAAGGGCTACGGCCGTGACGACGGCACCTACATCGCGTTCGACGAGAACGCCGCCGTGCTGATCGACGCCAACAACAATCCGCGCGGAACCCGTATCTTCGGCCCCGTGGCCAGGGAGCTGCGCGATCGCAACTTCATGCGGATCGTCTCGCTCGCGCCGGAGGTGCTGTGATGCAGCGCATCCTGCCCAACCTCGAGGAGCGCTGCTGAGATGCCGGCGCGCATCAAGACGGGCGACGAGGTCGTGATCGTCGGCGGCAAGGACCGCGGCAAGAAGGGCAAGGTGTTGCGCGTCGATCCGGGCAAGCAGCGGATCTACGTCGAGGGACTCAACATGATCAAGCGGCACGAGCGCCCGCGTCAGGTGGCCGGCGCGCAGCGCGCCGAGCAGGTCGGCGGCGTGATCGAGAAGGAAGGCCCGATCCACATCTCCAACGCGATGCTGGTCGACCCCAAGGACGGCAAGCCGACGCGGGTCGGGATCGAGATCGAGGACGGCAAGCGCTTCCGGATCGCTCGCCGCAGCGGCACGAGGCTGGACTGAGACGGTCACGAGGCGATGCCGGAAGCACGACTGAAGACGCGCTACAGGGACGAGATCCGCCCGGCGCTGACCGAGCGGTTCGGCTACTCGAGCCCGATGCAGGCGCTCCGCGTGATCAAGGTGACGGTGAACATGGGGGTGGGCGAGGCCAAGCAGGATTCGAAGATCCTCGACGCCGCCACGGCGCAGCTGGCGACGATCACCGGGCAGCATCCCAACGTTCGCCGTGCGCGCAAGTCGATCGCCCAGTTCAAGCTGCGCCAGGGGATGCCGGTGGGCCTGTCGGTGACGCTGCGCGGCGACCGCCTGTACGAGTTCCTGGACCGCCTGTGCTCGATCGCAATTCCCCGGATCCGTGACTTTCGCGGTCTCAACCCGCAGTCGTTCGACGGCCGCGGCAACTACTCGCTGGGGATCCGCGAGCAGGCGATCTTCCCGGAGATCGACTACGACGACATCGATCAGACCCGCGGCCTGGACGTGACGATCACGACCACCGCCCGCACCGACGAGGAGGGTTTCGCCCTGCTCGAGGCGTTGGGGATGCCGTTCACCAGGGACGGCCGATCCCAGGCCGCCGCGACCACGACCTAGAGGACTACATGGCCAAGGTTTCACAGCGAGTCCGCCAGCAGCGGACACCCAAGTACAAGACGCGCGCTTACACCCGCTGCCGCCGCTGCGGGCGTGCCCGGTCGGTGTATCGCAAGTTCGGCGTGTGCCGGATCTGCCTGCGCGAGCTGGCCCACAACGGCTACATCCCCGGGATGACGAAGTCGAGCTGGTAATGAGCGTCAGCGACCCCATCTCGGACCTCCTGACGCGCTTGCGCAACGCCGCCAAGGCCCAGCACGAGCAGGTCACGATGCCCTCCTCCGGGCTCAAGCGCGAGCTCGCTCGGATCCTCTCCGAGCAGGGCTACATCGAGGGCTTCGAGGTGCTTCCGGCCGGCGGCGGACATCCCGGCGAGCGGCTGACGGTGACGCTCAAGTACACCGACGAGCGTGCGCCGGTGATCACCGGGCTCGAGCGAGTGTCCCGGCCCGGGCGCCGCCGGTACGTTGACCACAGCCACATCCCGCGCGTGCAGGGCGGGATGGGCACCGCGATCCTCTCCACCTCGAAGGGCGTGATGACCGGGCACGACGCGCGCCGGCACGGCGTCGGCGGCGAAGTCGTCGCCAAGGTCTGGTAGCGAACGGTATCGACGAGCGCATGTCACGAATCGGCAAGCAACCAATTCCCCTCCCCACTGGCGTGACCGTGTTGATCGAGCCGGAGCTGGTGACCGTGCGCGGGCCGCGCGGCGAGCTGTCGGAGCGCGTCCCCCGGGACATCCACGTCGAGCAGGTCGACGCCGCCGGCGACGAAGGCCCGCAGATCGTCGTCACCCGTCCCACCGACCGCGGTGAGCACCGCGCGCTGCACGGCCTCACCCGCACGCTGGTCGCGAACATGGTGACGGGGGTCACCAGCGGCTTCGAGAAGCGCCTCGAGATCCAGGGCGTCGGCTACCGCGCGCAGCTGCGCGGCCGCGACCTGGAGCTGGCGCTCGGCTACTCACACCCGGTCCGCGTCAAGGCGCCGGATGGGATCGAGTTCGAGGTGCCCCAGCCCACCCGCATCACGGTCAAGGGCGCCTCCAAGCAGCAGGTCGGCGAGATCGCGGCGCAGATTCGCAAGCAGCGCAAGCCCGAGCCCTACAAGGGCAAGGGAATCCGCTACGAGGGCGAGTATGTGGCGAGGAAGGTTGGTAAGCGAGCGTGACAGTCCAGACGAGACCGCAGATGCGCCTGCGTCGCCGCCGCCGCGTGCGCGCCAAGGTGCGCGGCACGGCCGAGCGTCCGCGCATCTCGGTGTTCCGTTCCAACCGCGGCATCTTCGCCCAGCTGATCGACGACGACGCCGGGCACACGCTGGCTCAGGTCAACTGGCTCGAGAGCGAGCTGCGCAAGCTGCCGCCGATGGACCAGGCCAGGCAGGCCGGCAGATTGCTGGGCGAGCGCGCCAAGCAGGCCGGGATCGACAGTGCCGTGTTCGACCGCGGCGGCTACAAGTACCACGGGCGCGTGAAGGCGCTCGCCGATGGCGCCCGCGAGTCCGGGCTCGGGTTCTAGCTAACCTGGAACGAGCTTCCGATGCCACGAGTTCGCACAGTTTCCGCCCAGGGCCTGGACCTCCAGGAGCGCGTCGTCGATATCAATCGCGTCGCCAAGGTGGTCAAGGGAGGTCGGCGCTTCTCGTTCACGGCGCTCGTCGTGGTTGGCGATGAGCGCGACGTCGTCGGCATCGGCTACGGCAAGGCGAACGAGGTCCCGGTGGCGATCCAGAAGGGAGTCGAGCGAGCCAAGCGGAGCCTCTACCGCGTCCCCAAGCACGGCTCGACGATCACGCACGAGACGATCGGCGTATACGGCTCCGGCCGCGTGCTGCTGAAGCCGGCCGCGCCCGGCACCGGCGTGA
>JASHQV010000217.1 GCA_030038955.1 Solirubrobacteraceae bacterium | reverse complement strand
TCGGTCACCCGTCCCTCGAAGAAGTTCTGCTCCTTGCGGACGTCCATCAGCTCGGCCAGCCACGGGAGCGGGTTCTCGACCGGCCGTTCGGGATCGGATAGCGGCTCGAGCCCGCACCCGACGAGCCGCCGGTCGGCGATGTAGTCGATGTATTGGGAGAACTCCTCGCCCGACAGGCCGACGCCCTCGACGGGCAGGCAGTCGGCGATGAACCGCTGCTCAAGCGACACCGCGTCGCTCATCAGCTCGCGTAGCTCGGCGCGGAACGCCTCGGTCCAGATCTCCGGGTTCTCTTCGGCGAGCTCCAGCAGCAGTCGGCGGAACAGCTCGATGTGGTTGGACTCGTCCCGCAGCGTGTAGCGAAACATCGTCCCAATGCCGGTCAGCTTGCCCTGACGATAGAGCGACAGGATCATCCCGAACAGCCCATAGAACTGGGTCCCTTCCATGCACTGACCGAAGACGAACATGTTCTTCGCCAACAGCTGCTTGGCCCGCGGGTCAGTCAGGTCGAGATCGCGACGCAGCTCTCGGGAGACATCGGTCACGAACCGGTTCTTGTCGGCGATCGTCGAGATGTCGGAGAACATCGCCTCGCACTCATGCGGATCGATCCCAAGCGAGGCGATCATGTACAGCAGCGAGTCGGCGTGGATGTTCTCCTCGTGCGCATGCCGTCCAAGCACGAGCTTCAGCTCGGATGCGGTCACCAGCTCGCGGACCACGTGGATGACGTTGTCGCCGACGATCCCCTCGGCGGCCGAGAAGTAGCCGATCCCCATCCGCACGATCCATCGGTCGATCTCCGAGAGCGCCTGGGCGTCGCGCCACTGCTCGATGTCGTGCGCCATCTGGACGTCCTCGGGCTCCCAGTGGTTCGCCTTCATCGTGCGGTACAGCTCGTACGCCCACGTGTAGCGGAGCGGCAGCAGATTGAAGGTCATCGTCTCCCGCCCGCCGATCACCCGCTTGGCGTCGAGCGCTGCCCGCGCCTTGTCTCCGTCGAGCACGAAGGTCCGCGGTCCGATCGTGTATGTCTCCTGCATTGCTTCCTCCGTGGTGGATTTCGGAGGAAGGAGGGGCAAGCGGGCTCGCGCACGCTGTCGCAGCCGTCCTTCATCCGAGGACGTTTCGTGCGGCGTGGCCGTCAGGCGACCGGGCTCGTCCCCACCGCGCTTACCGTCGTTGGCGCGCGCCGGGGCTTTACCGTTGCGGGACAGCGCCGGGATCTAGTACCGGACTTCGCTGACCGCCACGCACCCCGGTATTCCAGGGCCGGTGAAACGTACGACGTGTGGCGGACGGAACCGGCGGGCGTCCGGGTCGCGGCGAGGCGAATGCGCGGCTGCCCCGCGCGCCAACCGGCGTGGGCGCGCTGGTGGCGCGCCCACGCTTTAGCGATATCTTGAACGCATAGTCGATTTGCCCCGACCGGGGTCAGGGAATCCGGTCAGAAGCCGGAGCTGACGCGCAGCGGTGGGGATGCGGGTACGGCCATGTCGCCACTGGACCGCCGGTCTGGGAAGGCGGCCGCAAACCCGTTGCATCCAAGCCCGAAGACCTGTCGACTGACCGTCGGAACCAACTCCGACGGGTCCGACAATCGCGGTCCCGCGATCTGGGCCGCCGGCAAAGGAGTGAACATGGCACGTACGGCCGTGCTGGGCTTTCCAAGGATTGGACCCGACCGTGAGCTGAAGCTTGCGCTCGAGAGATTCTGGACCGGTCGCGTTCAAGCCGATGAGCTGCGCGACACCGCGAGCAGATTGCGCACCCAGCGTCTCAAGGCTGGACAGCTGGCCGGGATCGACGTCTTACCGGTCGGCGACTTCGCCTACTACGACCACGTGCTGGACGTCGCCGAGCTGTTCGGGATCGTCGCCGCGCGCCACCGCGACAGTGATGCCACCGACCTTCAGAGGCACTTCCTCGCCTGCCGCGGGGCCGCGGGCATCGCGCCTCTCGAGATGACCAAGTGGTTTGACACCAACTACCACTACCTGGTTCCGGAGCTGTCGGAAGGGCAGCGGTTCACGGTCGTGGCCGACAGCCTGGCGAAGTGGACCTCGCACCTGCACGAAGCCCGAGAGCTCGGCATCCAGGGCCGACCCGTCCTCGTCGGGCCTCTCACCCTGCTGACGCTATCCAAGGGCGTGGCCGATCCCGTGAGCGTGCTCGAGCCACTGAGCGTTGCCTACGCCGAGGTACTCAGTGCGCTCGCGGGTGCCGGGGCGCGCGAAGTGCAGCTAGACGAGCCCGCACTCGTGCTCGACCAGTCCTCGACGGCGCTTGATGCGTTCGAGCACGCCTACCGGACCCTGCTTGACGATGCTCGTGTCGAGGTTTCCCTGACCACCTACTTCGCAGGCATCGATCAAGCCGCCCTCGAGCGCATCCAGATGCTGCCGCTCGCGGAGCTACACGTCGACCTCGTCCGCGCGCCAGAGCAGCTCGATTGCGTACTCGCACACCTGCCGGATGGCGCGCGGCTGTCGGCGGGTGTCGTCGATGGACGCAACGTGTGGGCAACCGACCTCGACCGGGCCCTCGACCGGCTCGAGCGGGTCGTGGCGCGGATCGGCTCGGACCGCTTGACGGTCGCGCCGTCGTGCTCGTTGCTGCACGTGCCCTATGCGGCAAAGCGCGAGCAGGCGCTTGACGACGAGTTGCGCTCATGGCTCGCCTTCGGCGATGAGAAGCTCGGCGAGCTGGGGCTGCTGAAAACGGCATTGGAGGTCTCTGGAGGCGAGCGCGACGCGCTCCTGGCCGACCATCGCGCGCGGATCGCCTCGCGCCGTGCTTCATCGCGAACCAACGACGAGAGGGTGCGCGCTCGAGCGGCAGCGCTGACTCCCGGTGACTACGATCGCAAGATGCCGCTCGCCGAGCGGCATCACGCTCAGTCTGAGCGCCTGCAGCTCCCGGAACTACCGACCACGACGATCGGCTCGTTCCCGCAGACGACGGAGATCCGCGAGGCGCGGCGCAAGCGCCGCGCTGGCGAGCTGTCGGAGGGCGACTATCTCTCGTTCCTACAGGACCAAGTGGAGACCGTGATCGCGGCTCAGGAGCGGCTCGGACTCGACGTTCTGGTCCACGGCGAGCCCGAGCGCAACGACATGGTCGAGTACTTCGGCGAGCAGCTCGAAGGCTTTGCCTTCTCGCAGTTCGGCTGGGTCCAGTCCTACGGGAGCCGGGCCGTGAAGCCACCGATCCTCTACGGCGACGTCTCCCGTCGCGGCCCGATGACGGTCGACTGGTGGCGCTACGCCCAATCGCTGACGAAACGGCCGGTGAAGGGGATGCTGACCGGGCCGGTGACGATCCTGCAGTGGTCGTTCGTCCGCGATGACCAGCCCCGCCAGGAGACCTGCCTGCAGATCGCGCTGGCAATCGCCGACGAGGTTGGCGACCTCGAGGACGCAGGCGCCGCGATCATCCAGATCGACGAAGCAGCGCTGCGTGAGGGGCTTCCGCTCAAGCGCTCAGACCAGCCCGACTATGTGCGGTGGGCGATCGACTGCTTCCGCCTGACCGCCGCCGACGCGAGTGCCGAGACTCAGATCCATACCCACATGTGCTACTCGGACTTTGGCGAGATGATCGAGGAGATCGCCCGGCTTGACGCCGACGTCGTCTCGATCGAGGCGTCACGCTCTGACATGGTGCTGCTGGAGGCGTTTCGCGACTTCGCCTACCCGGGCCAGATCGGGCCCGGCGTCTACGACATCCACTCACCACGGGTGCCGAGCGTCGAGGAGCTCGAGTCGCTGCTGACGCTCGCCGAGGAGCGAATCCCGCGCTCACAACTGTGGGTCAACCCGGACTGCGGCCTGAAGACACGTGACTGGCCGGAAGCGACGGCCGCCCTCGAGAACCTCGTGCAGGCGGCGCACAACCGCCGGGCAGCGGTCGCGAGCCTGCGATGAGCAGCGCGCCGCTCGACCGCCTGCCGCCGCTTGCGAGCACCGGGGTCGGCAGCCTGCCGTTCACACGACCAGCCGACGCAGTGAGGCATGCGACCCATGCCTACGACCTGCCGTTCTGCCCGCAGCTGCCGCATCTTTACGGCGACATGATCCACGAGTGGCCCAGGCGTTGCGCGCGACACACAGCGAGCCGGTGCGCCGGCGTTCGCCGAACCTCGTCGAGCGCTGGTTCGCCGAGCCCGCGCCTCGTGGCGGGCCCTGACCTTGGCGGTGCGGACGCGGGCGGGAGCGGCGGACGCAGACGTGCCGGTCGCCCGGGGCGCTGCGGCACGCGGGGCAGCAGCGGCAGGATCGGCGCTGAGCGATCAAGCGCCTGGATCTGGGACTTCTCATCCATAGCGAGCACGATCGCGTTCTCCGGCGGGTTCAGATAGAGGCCCACGACATCGACGAGCTTCTCCTCGAAGCGCTTGTCGTTCGAGAGCTTGAACGTCTTGACGCGATGCGGCTGGATGTTCCTGGCAGACCAGATCCGCTGTACGGTCGCGGGCGAGACCCCCTTGGCCTTGGCCATCGAGCGACACGACCAGTGAGTCTCTGCGGGAGGCTTCTCGTGAAGCGTTGCGTGCACGATCTCCTTGACCTTCTCGGAAGG
>JASHQV010000216.1 GCA_030038955.1 Solirubrobacteraceae bacterium | reverse complement strand
TGCCGCCGCAGCCCGAGGCGCTGATCGCCGCGGCGCTGGTCGGCGGCTGCGCCGAGGCGCTCGTCGGCCCGCTGGCGCAGCCGGACGCAGATGCTGCCGAGACGATCGCCGCGATCCGGCAGTTCGGACGGCGGGCGGTCGGTGCATGAGCGCCGTCCGCGCCGTCGGTGGTGGCGCATGAGCGAGAGCGTGCACGTGGAGCGCAACGGCCCCGTGTGGACGGTGGTGCTAAGCAGGCCGGAGCGGCGCAACGCGGTGGATGGCCCGACCGCGGCGGCGCTGACCGACGCGTTCCGGCGGTTCGAGGCCGACGAGTCGGCCGCGGTGGCGGTGCTGCACGGCGATGGCGGCACGTTCTGCGCTGGCGCCGACCTGCACGAGGTCGGCGGCGAGCGGGGCAATCAGGTGGTCCCGGTCGGCGCCGGTGACGGTCCGATGGGCCCGACGCGGATGCGGCTGAGCAAGCCGGTGATCGCGGCGATCGCCGGCCACGCCGTCGCCGGCGGGCTCGAGCTGGCGCTGTGGTGCGACCTGCGCGTCGCCGAGGAGTCCGCCGTGCTCGGCGTCTTCAGCCGGCGTTGGGGGGTGCCGCTGATCGACGGCGGCACGGCCAGGCTGCCGCGCCTGATCGGCCTCAGCCGGGCGCTCGACCTGGTGCTGACCGGCCGGCCCGTGTCCGCCCGCGAGGCACTCGAGATCGGCCTCGTTCACCGGCTGGTGCCCGACGGCGAGAGCCGCGCGACCGCCGAGACGCTGGCCCTGGGGCTGAGCAGCTTCCCCCAGCGCTGCCTGCGCGAGGACCGCCTGTCGCTGCTCGACCAGCACGGCCTCGACGAGGCCGACGCGCTCGTCCGCGAGCATGAGCACGGCGTGCGCTCGCTGCAGGACGTGCGGGCGGGAGTGCAGCGCTTCCGGGACGGCGCCGGCCGCCACGGGTCGTTTGAGGCCTGAGGCGGAACGGGTCCGCTGCCGCGGCCCGCACTCCGAGCGAACTTTCACGGCTGGACGCCGCGACGTGCATTAGGCTCCCGGGCTCGTTGTTCTTAGCCAACGCTCTGGGAAAGGAATTCAATTCGATGCTGCTCTCATCGTTTCGATTGTCGCTACGCGCTACAGCTCTCGCCGGAGCCCTGGCGCTGTTCGTCGTGCTGGCGCTGGTGATCAGCCCGGCTGCCCGTGCGGACACGCCGGGGACGTTCACGACGCTGGCGTCCAGCCCCGAGGAGATCAACGCGGTCGTCGTCGACCCGACGACCAACCTGATCTACGCGCAGGAGGACGGTGGCTACTCCTTCTACAGGTACAACCCGGCCACGAACGCGTGGACGACGCTCGCGAGCGCCCCGCTCGAGATGGACAACAACGCGGGCGCGGCCTACGTGGACGGGAAGATCTACGTCTCCTATTCCGATCCGAGCACTGATCCGGCCGAGCTCGGCGTGTACGACATCGCCACGAACTCGTGGACGACGATCACCAGCCCGATCGGCGAGGGGACCGGCGACATCACCGCCGTCGGCGGACTCGTGTATCTGGTCGACGGAACGAGCTTCGTCTCCTACGACCCTGCGACCGGCGTGACCAAGACGCTGGCCGACGCGCCGGCGTTCACCGACACATCGGATCAGTTCGGCTACGGCTATTGCCCTGGCTACGGCTTCCAGAACTGGGGTGCGCTGGCCCCCTACGGCGGCGACATCTACGGGACGCAGGGGAACGGTTGCAACGGCTTTGCCGAGTACGACATCGCCTCGAACAAGTGGACAGAGCTGTCTCTGGTCGACGGCTACACGGTGCTCGGCGGCGCGATCGACCCAGTGACCGGTACCTACTACGCGTACGGGGGCTACGACGGGGACAGCTTCTTCGCCTACGACATCGCCTCAGGCAAGTGGTCGACGAGCACGTTCCCCTATGACGAGCTCGACGACGGCGGCCTGGCGTACGTGTCGACGCCGGGGCTGCAGGGGATCTACGCGACCTATGGCCAGGACAGCACCGGCTTCACGCGCTACAACACGCCGGGCGTCGACGTCTCGATCACGAAGTCGGCGAGCGCCAAGCGCGTCGACGTTGGTCACAAGCTGACCTACACGCTGACCGTCAAGAACAGCAGTCTGTATGGGGCATCCAACGTCACGGTGAGCGACAAATTGCCCACGGCCGTGAAGTTCGTGAGTGACAAGCCGTCGCAGGGAACGTGCTCGGGCACGAGCACGGTCAGCTGTAGCCTCGGGACCGTCGGCGCCGGGGCGTCGGCGACGGTGAAGATCAAGGTCACCGCAAAGAAGAAAGGCAAGGTCAAGAACACCGCGACGGTGACCACCTCCTCGCCGAACTTGAGCAGCGCCACGAGCGCAAGCGCGACGGTGCGGATCGTCGAGCATGCGCTGAAGCTGACCGTGTCGCCGCATCAGGCTACGGCTGGTAAGACCACGTGCTACGCGTTCAAGGCGACCTCTGGCGGCAAGGCCGTGCGAGGCGTCTCGGTTCGCCTCGCGGGGCACACGACGCACAGCTCCAGCAAGGGCACGGCGAGTCTGTGCCTGTCGCTGCACAAGGGCACCTATCACGCACGGGCGAGCAAGGACGGCTACCGGTCCGCGACTGACGCGATCCGCGTGACGGCGGCGCCGTCGTTCACCGGCTGAACGGCAGCTGACGCCTGGGGTGGGTCGCGTCGCCGAGTTCGGCGGCGCGACCCACCTTGTCCGCCGGCTGGTGTCTGACGGCGAGAGCCGCCCGGCGGCTGAGGCACTCGCCCTGGAGCTGAGCAGCTCCCTCCAGAGCTGCCTGCGGCGAGGAGCGCCTGTCGCTACTCGATCAGCAGGGCCTCGACGAGGCCGACGCGCTCGCCCGCGAGCACGGGCACGGCGTGCGCTCGCTGCAGGACGTGCGGGCGGGAGTGCAGCGCTTCCGAGGCGGTGCCGGGCGTCACGGCACGTTCGGGGACTGAAGCCACCAAACCCGGGCTGTGGTCTCACCTGATCGAGAAGGCAGCGGCAGAAGACCTCGCCACCAGGTCCAGCGCGCACCGCACGTTCAACCGCCTTGCGCCGGTCCTCCCGAGGAAGGGTGAGTTTCGCTTGGCAGGTGGGATAATTACTACCGGAATGGGTGACTAGGGAGAGCTGAGGGGGTGACAAGTGGCGTTACATGGTGATGGTTGGCGTGCTAACTGGCATGTTGGGACTTGCCGGGTATGGATCCACGCTAACGGCGACGGCAAAGTGCGGCGTCCCTGAGCGCGATCTGAGAGTTTCCACACAAGGTACGAGCGGCGAGGCGTACATCGGTGTTCAGCTTCGACGGGGCGAATCAGGGGAATGCACGCTGATGCATGACTTGAAGGTAATTGTTCTACAAAATGGATGGCGGGCGAGAATTCGCGGGAATCCCGCACACTTTGCACCACGACTTCGCTTACGCGCCGATGAGCACGGGCTCGTGATAGTGGTATGGGCTTCATGGTGTGGAATGAGGCGCGGAATGAGCCTGGTGGTCCAATA
>JASHQV010000215.1 GCA_030038955.1 Solirubrobacteraceae bacterium | reverse complement strand
TGCAGATCATCCACGACGGGGAGCAGCTGAGCGTCGAGCCGGGGCGGCCGCTACGGCGCGACCCGTCGCCCGCGCCGAGCTTTCCGGCGCCGCGGCAGGTGCCGGGGCGCGAGCCGAGCCGACACCGCGCGCGTCCGTGACCCGGCTGCGCCCCGGTGCGCGTCCTCAATGCGTGTCCGTAGCGTCCCTAATGCGCGTCCGTAACGTCAGCGAGCCTTCGTCGTCGCAGTGCTCGCCGGGTTGATCGGCGTGGCCGCGTAGATCGGGATCCCGTTCTTGGCCGTGCCGGTCCTGTGGATCGTGTACGCGGTCGTCGGCAAGCAGGCGGGCACGGGCGGCTTGACCGCCTCGACCGCGAGCGCGACCTCGCCGCCCGGAAGCTGCTCGGCAGCGACCACGCCCGTGTAGCCGGGCTCGAGATGCTTGCGGCCCGGAGTGAAGGTGAGCGTCTCGCCAGTCGTTGCCCGCGGCTCGGCGAACATCGGGTCTCCGAACACCGATGCCTTGGCGCTGGTCGCGCAGTTCGCCTCGACCGGGACGACGGTCTCGTCGATCCCCATCGCCGCGAATCGGGCGTTCAGCTCCGGGACCGCCGCCTCGAGGTCGTGGATCGTGACGGTGACGCTCCCGTCCGCGTTGCGGGTGAGCGCGTAGGCCGGCTCGGTGGCGGTGGTCGCAAGCAGCGTTACGGCGATCGCGGCGGCAGCGGCGATCGCGGCGGCAGCGATGCCGGCGCCCGCGCTGGCCAGCACGACGGGGCGCCGGTGAGGGCGCCGCGGAGCGGCCGCGAGCTGCACGCGGTCGGCGTCGTAATGCTGCACTAGGTGCTGCCAGATCGTGTCCTCAACTGGACTCATCGAGTTTCCCTTCCTTTCTGAGTTTGGTGCGAGCGCGAAACAGGCGAACGCGCAGGGCGCCGGCTGAGACCCCGAGGGAGGCGGCGGCCTCCTTGGGGCTGAGTCCATCGAGATCGACGAGCTCGATCGCCTGACGCTCGAGCTCGCGAAGCAGAGTGAGCCGCTCGAGGATCTGGGCGGCATCGCGTTGCGTGTCGATGCGGGCCGCCAGCTCCTCGATCTCGTCCTCGTCGAGCTCGAGCTGTCCGCCGAGCCGCTCGAGGGATCGATCGCCGCGCGCGCTCCGCTCGCAATGGCGGGCATAGACCGCGCGGGCGATCGCGAACAACCACGGCCGAGGCGGTCCGATGCGCGGGTCGTAGCTCGTCCGCGAGCCGATTGCCTCGACGAACGTCTCCGAGGTGAGGTCGGCGACGGTCTGCGGATCGAGTCCGCGCCTGGCGAAGAAGGCGGTGATGCCGGCCACGTTTGCGCGATAGACCGTCGCGAAATCCGACAGGTCCTCGCTCGCCTGCGGCACGCTCGTTTGTCGCGGCGGAGCCTGATCCGTGGTCACACGATGTACTTGCGGAGATTCCCGTCCGGCGTTACGTGTGCCGACCGGATCGAGGCCGAGCGGCATCCGCGCGCCCCTCCGCCGAGCCTGCCGCCCGCCTACAGCTCCTGCAGCCGCTCGCCCAGCCGGCTGTGGCGCCTGCCGGTGTCGGGCGTGCGGGCCGCGCGTGCGACCACCTCGCGCAGGCCGACGATCACGGTCGCGAGCCGCGCCCGCGTGACCGCCGTGTACAGCATCTCCCGCCGCAGGAAGTAGGCGCCCGCCGCGGGGTGCGCGACGATCACCGCCACCGGCAGCTCGATCCCCTGGCCGCGGTGCACCGAGCAGGCGTACGCCAGCCGCAGCCGCTCGGACTCCTCCGGCGGCAGCCGGAAGACGCTGTCCTCGCCCGCCAGCAGCAGCGCCGCCTCGTCGCCCTCGCCGCCTTCGAGCTCGTCGAGCAGCCGCAGCAGCGTCCCGTTCATCAGCCCCAGCTCGTGCAGGTTGCGCCCCGTCATGATCAGCTTGTCGCCGATCCGCAGGCGCCCGCCGCGGACCGGGCGGCCGTCGGGGTTGAGCGCGTCGCGCAGCGCCTGGTTGAGCGCGTCGATCCCCAGCTCGCCCCTGTACACGGGCGCGAACACCTGGATGTCTGTGACCGGGTCGATCCCGTAGTGGGCGGGCAGCCGCCGGCTGACCAGCGAGACGATCTCGTCGCGGGCGGCGATCGGGTCGGCGCGCTCGACCATGAACAGGTCGCGGCGCATGCCCTCGCCCGCCTTTAGCTCCGGCGCCTCGCCGCGGCGGATTGCGTGGGCGCCCTGGACGATCATGCTGCCGGCCGCCTGCCGGAAGATATGGGTCAGATGCGTGGTCGGGACGAGCCCCGAGGCGATCAGCTCGGCGAACGGCTTGCCGGCGCCGACCGGCGCCAGCTGGTCGGCGTCGCCGACGAGCACGACGTGCGCGGCGGGCGGGATCGCCCGCAGCAGCGTCAGCAGCAGCTCGAGGTTGGCCATCGAGGACTCGTCGAGGATCAGCAGGTCGCACCGCACCGGATCGTCCTCGTCGTGGGCCGGCCCCTCGCCGGGGATCCAGCCGAGCGCCGAGTGCACGGTCGTCGCCCGCAGGCCGCTGGCCTCGGTGATCCGGGTGGCGGCGCGGCCGGTCGGCGCGACCAGCAGCACGC
>JASHQV010000214.1 GCA_030038955.1 Solirubrobacteraceae bacterium | reverse complement strand
GGTTGAGCATCGAGCCGCCGACCGCCTGCAGCACCCTGGCGGCGATCAGCGCATCGAGGCTGGGCGCCGCCGCGCACAGCGCGGAGCCGGCCGTGAACACGCTCAGGCCGACCATGAACACGCGCTTGCGGCCGATCCGGTCGGCGGTCGAGCCCGACAGCATCAGCAGGCTGGCGAGCACCAGCGTGTAGGCGTCGATCGTCCACTGCAGCCCATCGATCGGCGCGTTGAAGGCACGATGGATCGCCGGCAGCGCGACGTTCACGATCGTGATGTCGAGCCCCACGATCAACAGGCTCATCGAGCAGATGCCGAGCACCGCCAGGCGCCGGCGGCGCGAGAGCGGCTCAGCGGTGGCGACGGTCGTCGTCATCACGGCGAGCGTATTACCCTCGAAAGCGCAGACCGATCGCGAGGTACGCTGCTTGCCAACCCCCGCCGCCCCACCACCTCAGATCGCCAGCACCCGAACAGGAGTGAGGCGCATCCGACCGCGAAAGTTCCGACCCGCTGTGTTCAGCTGCCTGCTCGTGGCGCTGCTCGGAGGCTGCCTGGCACTGGCCGGCTGCGGCGGCTCCTCGGCCACCCACGCCGCCAGCAACGCCCAGCTGCTGGCGACCAACCCTTACCTCGATCCCGGCGCCTCGGGGGGCGTGCGGCTCGCCCCGAACTTCACGCTGACCGACGAGCGTGGCCATCGAATCAGCCTCAGCTCATACCGCGGCAAGGTCGTGCTGCTGGCTTTCAACGACGCCGAGTGCACGACGATCTGCCCGCTGACGACGACCGCGATGCTCGACGCCAAGCGGATGCTCGGCTCCGCCGGCCGCGACGTGCAGCTGCTCGGCATCGACGCCAACCCCGACGCTCGCAAGATCCACGACGTGCTCAGCTACACGGAGCTGCACGGCCTGCTCGGGCAGTGGCACTTCCTGACGGGCTCGCTGAAGCAGCTGAAGGCGGTGTGGAAGGCATACAAGATCCTCGTCGAGATCCAGCGCGGCCTGATCGACCACACGCCGGCGCTGTACGTGATCGACCCGCAAGGGCGGATCCGCGACCTCTTCCTGACGACGCAGTCGTACGCCGCCGTGCCGCAGCTCGGGCAGCTGATCGCCGATGAGGCCTCCAGGCTGATTCCCGGCCATCCGGCGGTCGACAGCCACCTCTCGTACGCGACGGTCAAGGGCATCGGCCCGAACAGACGCGCGACGGCGCCGCTCGTGGGCGGCGGCAGCACGCAGCTCGGCCCCGGCCACGGCGACCGGCTGCTGGTGTTCTTCGACAGCTGGGATCGCGAGGTGCTGAACCTGCGGCGCGACCTCGACGAGCTCAACGGCTACGCGGCGGCCGCCAAGGGCGGCGCGCTGCCACAGCTGACCGCGGTCGACGAGGCCAGCGTCGAGCCGTCCGCGGCGGCGCTGCCGAAGCTGCTGGCGGGCCTGCGCAGACCGCTGGCGTATCCGGTCGCCCTCGACCGCAGCGGCCGCATCGCCGACGGCTACGAGGTCCAGGACCAGCCGTGGTTCGTGCTCGTTTCGGGCACCGGCAAGTTCCTCTGGTACGAGGATGCCTCCACCGTAGGGTGGCCGACGGTGGCGACGCTGGAGGGCGACGTCAAGGCGGCGACCGCGAAGCTGCCGGCGAGCATCAGCACGTCCGCCGCCGCGGCGGAGCAGGGGCTGGCCGGCTCGCCGGCGCCGCTGGCGGCGCTGCACGCGCAGGCGGGGCAGTTGTTGGCCAAGGGCCTGCTCGCGCGGATCCACGCGCTCCGCGGCTACCCGGTGGTCGTCAACATCTGGGCATCGTGGTGCGTTCCCTGCCAGCAGGAGTTCGGGCTGCTGGCGCGCGCCTCGGAGCTGTACGGCAAGCGGATCGCGTTCCTCGGCGCCGACTACAACGACCCCAACGCTGCCGACGCCCGCGCGTTCCTCAGGAGCCACCCGGTCAGCTACCCCAGCTACACGCTCGCGCCGGGCGCGATCGACTCGCTGCTCCCGGGCGGCATCGAGGGCACCCCGACGACCTTCTTCATCGGGCCGGCAGGCGGGCTGCGGCACGTGCACACGGGCGCGTACGACTCGCTCGGGACGCTCGAGCAGGACATCCAGACATACGCGCTGAGCGGCTGAAAGCGCTCGATCGCTGGGCGGGCGGAGCGCCGGTCTCGGCGGGGGCGCTGGCCCCAAGGCCAGCGCCCCCGACCACCATTCACACCAGCCGGACGATCGCGACCACGCCGACGATCACGATCACGACCCGCAGCGCCGTCGGCGACAGCCGCCGGCCCCAGCGGGCGCCGAGCACGCCGCCGACGAGCGAGCCGGCGGCGATCATCCCGGCGGCGGCCCAGGCGACGTGGGCGGCGAACACGAAGATCACCCCGGCCACGAGGTTGTTCAGCCCGCCCAGCAAGACCTTCAGCGCGTTGATCCGCTGCAGCTCGTCGTCCACGGTCAAGCCGAGCATCGCGAACAGCAGGATCCCCTGGGCGGCGCCGAAGTAGCCGCCGTACACGCCGGTGATCAGCGAGCCAGCGGTCGCTGGACCGCCGGGGTGCTCGTGGGCGACCCGCCGTTTGCCCTCCAGCCGCCGCATCAGGCGCGGCTGGACGAGGATCAGCAGCAGCGCCGCTCCGACGAACACCGGCACGATCGCCTTGAACGCCGAGGCGGGCAGGCTCAGCAGCAGGACCGCGCCGACGACCGCGCCCAGCGCTGAGGCGATCAGCAGCGGCACCGCGCGGCGACGCTGGCCACGCAGCTCGCGGCGGTAGCCGTAGGCTCCCGAGGCCGAGCCGGGCACCAGTCCGACTGCGTTGGTGACGTTGGCGATCACCGGCGCATAGCCGAACGCCAGCAGCGTCGGGAAGGTGATCAGGGTGCCGCTGCCGACGACCGTGTTGATCGTTCCGGCGGCGATCCCGGCGGCGAAGATCGCGAGCGCGTGCAGCGGCGTCACGCCCACGCCCGCTGGCGCTCGCGAGCTTCGCCGCCGATGGCGACGCGGTCCACCTCAGCGGCGATCGGCGAGGGGCACGAACTTCCGCTGCTCGGCGCCGACGTACAGCTGCCTCGGGCGCACCGTGGTCTGCTCGGGGTCGAGCACCATCTCGAGCCACTGCGCGATCCAGCCGGCGCTGCGGGCCAGCGCGAACATCACCCCGAACATCGCGTCGGGGATGCCGACGGCCTCGTATGTCAGCCCCGAGTACAGGTCGACGTTCGGATAGATCGCGCGCGACACGAAGTAGTCGTCCTCGGCGGCCTGCCGGGCGAGCTCGTCGGCGATCGCCAGCAGCGGGCTGGCGGGGCGATCGGCGTACAGCTCGTCGAGCTGGCGGCGGAGGATGTTCGCGCGGGGGTCGGGCGCACGGTAGACCCAGTGCCCGAAGCCCATCAGCAGCTCGTCGCCGCGCTTGACCCGCTCGAGGTGGGCGGACACGTTCTCGAGCTTGCCGATCCGGCGCAGCATCGCCAGCGTGCGGCTGTCGGCCGCGCCGCGCATCGGGCCTGACAGCGCGTACACGCCGGCGGCGACCGCCGCGTATGGATCGACGTGGTTGGAGCCGACCGCGCGGACTGCGGTGGCCGCGGCGCTCTGCTCGTGGTCGGCGTGGACGATCAGCAGCACGTCGAGCGCCCGTTCGCGCCGCGGTTCGACCTGATACTGCAGCTCGCTCATGCGGAACATCATCGACAGCAGGTTGCCGGTGTAGCTGAGCTCGTCGGACGGGTACACGAACGGCTGGCCGGTGCCATGGCGGTAGGCGTAGGCGGCCAGCGTCGGCAGCTTCGCCAGCAGCCGCAGGATCTGGAAGTCCCGGGACGCCTGATCGTCGATCTGCCCCGCATCCGGGTAGAAGCTGGCGAGCGCCCCGACCGAGGCGGCCAGCATCGCCATCGGGTGGGCGTCATAGCGGAACCCCTGGATGAAGCTCTTGACGTTCTCGTGCACGAACTTGCGCACCGAGATCTCCTGCTTCCAGGCGTCGAGCTCGGCCTCGGTGGGGAGCTCGCCGCGGATCAGCAGGTAGGCGACCTCGACGAACGTGCAGTGCTCGACCAGGTCCTCGATCAGGTAGCCGCGATGGGCCAGCACCCCCGGTCTCGCCTCCACGCTGGTGATCGAGCTGATGCACGAGGCCGTGTTGACGAACCCAGGGTCGTAGACGATCAGCCCGGGGGACTCGTCGCTGGCGGAGCGCTCCGTCAGCTGCTCGGCGCGGACGGCGCCGTGCTCGATCGGCAACTCGAAGCTCTGGCCGGTCCGGTTGTCGGTGACCGTCAGCGTACTGCGGCTCATCCTCGGCGTCTCCTGTTCACCGCGGCGATTGGGCTCGACAATGGTGCCAGTCCGCCGCAAATCGTGTCGTGGCGGAGCGCGAACCGAATCATGTCGTAACGTGCGATCCAGGTCGTCTAGGTCCTAAGCTTGGCGCCTGATGCCGGAGCGCCATCAGATTCTTCTGCGACGGCTCAGCCGGTGAGCAGCTGAGTGCACAGGCACCAGAACGTCAGCCTCCGCGCCCTGTTCGCCGTCGTGTACGCGACGTCGGTCAGCTCGGTGTACTTCGCGCTCGGAGTCGTCGCCCACCACGCCAACGGGCTCACCCCGGAGGTGTTCATCGCCGCCGGGCTGTTCTTCCAGCTGACCGCGATGACGTACGCCGAGGGCGCCTCGCTGCATCCCGAGCGGGGCGGCTCGGCGGTGTTCGCGCGCTACGCCTTCAACGAGCTCGTCAGCTTCGTGGCGGGCTGGGCGCTGGTGCTCGACTACACGATCCTGGTCGCGGTGGCGGCGTTGACCGCGCCGGCTTACCTATCGGTGTTCTGGCCGACGCTGGGCGGCGGCACCGCCCAGATCGTGGCGGCGCTGGTCGTGATCGCAGTGGTCAGCGTCGACAACTTCACGGGCGTCAGCGCCAGGCAGCTGCGCCAGCGAATCATGATCGCCGGCGTCGACCTGACGCTGCAGGCGATCGTGATCGTGCTGGGGCTGGCGCTCGTGTTCCACGGCAGCCATCTGACGCAGTCGGTGCACTTCGGCACCGCCCCCAGCCTGTCGGACCTCGCGTTCGCGTTCCCGGTTGCGGTGATCGCGTTCACCGGTCTGGAGTCCGCGGCCAACCTCGCCGGGGAGGTGTCGACCACGCCCCGCCAGGTGAGGAGGCTGGTTGGCACCGGCTCGGCGGCGATCGTGATCGTGTTCGTCGGGATCGCGGTCGTTGGGGTGGGGGTGCTTCCCGTCCACGATGGGCTGACTGCGCTCGGCCGCAGCCACATCCGGGCCCCGCTGCTGGGGGTCGTCGAGTCGTTCCGCCCGGTGTGGGTGGCCGATGTGCTCAAGTACGCGCTCGGCGTGACCGGCGCGCTGGTGCTGACCGCGGCGGCCGGCGGGGCGATGCTGGGCGTCTCCCGGGTCGGGCACTCGCTGGCGACCAACCGCCAGATCCCTAGCGTCGTCGGCCGCCTCAGCGGTCGCTACGGCACGCCCTGGGTGGTGATCGCTGCGGCCGCCGTGATCGCGGCGCTGCTGACGGTCCCGCACAACCTCGACTTGCTCGTGGGCATCTACGCGTTTGGGGCGCTTGTGGCGTTCACGATCGCCCACGTGTCGGTGGTCACGATGCGCTTCCGGGAGCCGGATCGCGCGCCCGAGTACCAGGTGCCGCTGTCGGTGTCGTTCCGCGGCGCCCGGGTGCCGCTGCCAGCGGTGCTCGGCGCGTTCCTCGCGGTGGCCGGCTGGGTGGCGCTGATCGCGTTTCACCACGGCGCGCGCTACGTCGGTGTCGGGTGGATGCTGGCCGGAGTGCTGCTGTACGTCGTCTACCGCCGCGTGCAGCACAAGCCGCTGCTGCGACGGGTGACGATTCCCGAGCGGGCGCTGCGCCACGAGCGACCAGCAGCGGAGTACGGATCGATCCTCGTGCCGATTCTCGGCACGGCGCTGGACGACCACATCGTCCAGACCGCCGGGCGCCTGGCGGGGGAGAGGAGGGATGAGCTGTCCGAGCAGGGGGCGACGATCGAGGCGATCTGGGTGTTCGAGATCCCGCTGTCGCTACAGCTCGACGCGCCCTTGCCCGAGAGCCGGATCAGCGCCGCCCGGACGGCGCTGAAGCGGGCCAAGCAGGTGGGGGAGGCGTACGACGGGGTCGAGGTCGCCACCGCGACCGTGCGGGCCCGGCGGACTGGGCAGGCGATCGTGACCGAAGCCAAGCGCCGCGGCGTCGAGCTAATCGTGCTGGCGGCCGAGGAGCCGTCGGGGATCCGCGGCGGCGGGCTGCTTGGTGGACGCCCGCTCGAGAGCTACGGCGGCGAGGTAACCGAGTACGTGGTCAGCAAGGCTCCCTGCCGGGTGATCATCACCGCGCCGCCGCCGGACCGCCGCGATCGGCCGGGGCGGGGTGGCCGTGAGCGAGGCGCTGACGGGAGCGTGGCGATGCACCAGGAGGTCGAGCACGGATCGGTGCTGGTGGTGTTCGACGCGGACCACTACGTGCCGGCGGTGATGGCCACGGCGGCCCGCATCGCAGACCGTCGGCGGCGGGGGATCTACGTGCTGGTGACGATCTCGGTGCCCGCATCCAGCCCGCTCGAAGCTTCGATGCCCGAGGCGCGGAGCAGCGCCGAGACGGCCCTGGACGAGGCGAAGCTGCTGGCCGGGTCACGCCGCGTGGGCGGCCGCTGGGAGCAGGTCCGCGCGGGCCAGACCGGCCGGCTGATCGTCGACACCGCCAAAGCGATCCGCGCCGGCGCGATCGTGATGCCGATGCCGGCCAGCGGCAGCTTCGGGCGGACGCTCGAGATGGTGCTGCGCGAGCGCCCCTGCCGGGTGATCATCGAGTCGATCCCGCGCGGGGCCGAGCGACAGACGGTGAAGGTGTGACGCGGGCCCGGCTCGCCGCTGTGATGCTGGCCGCCCGCTCCGAGGACGTGGTCGATCTGGCTAAGGGTCCGTAGGAGAATTAGTCGTGAAGTTTGGGGAGTGACTGGGCGTGGCTGGCGGGAGGCCATGACACCGCCGTACCACCAGTACGTCTTGTGTCACGGCCTCCCGCCAGGCGCGTCCAGACGCCGCCCAAAAACGCGAGCTAATTCTTCTACGGACCGTAACGCCGCGTCTTGCGGGATGGGGTGTACCTGACTGCTTGGATGAGCATCGAGTGCCCGAATGGGTGCTGCCAGATGGCAGCCGCTGCTTCGCTGGGTGCAAGTGCAGAGTCGGTGACGCCGCCGGTGTCGAGGCGGATCGGTCTGCTCCAGACGCCATCGGCACTTTCTCGCAGCGCGAGCCTCGCCGGATACCCCTGCCATGTGACGATCGCGTCACCGCTGGGGTTGACGGCGATCTGAGGGGTCGGATCGACGTTCGGGTTTCCTCGGAACAGGGTCCTCGGCGATGACCAGCCGTGGTTGGCTCGTTTG
>JASHQV010000213.1 GCA_030038955.1 Solirubrobacteraceae bacterium | reverse complement strand
AGATCTGGCTGACCCACCTCGGCACGCTGTCGGCGGCCTCGCCGGCGATCGCCCGCCGCCAGCAGCTGATCGTCGTGCCGATCCTGTCCGATCACGGCAGCTCGCCGGGCGGCGGCAGCGTCGACGCGCTGTCGATGCAGACCGGCCGCGTCGTCTGGTCGCGAAGCCTGCCCTCGGGCAGCGAGTCCTCGCCGCTGATCTCCGGGCACTCGGTGTACTTCGGCGACCAGGCCGGCACCGTGTTCGCGCTGAACGTGAGCACCGGCCACGTCGAGTGGACCTACCAGGCCAGCGGCGCGGTCAAGGGCGGGCTGGCGCTGTCACACGGGATCCTGTACTTCGGCGACTACGCCGGCCGGGCGTACGCGATCCGCGCCCGCGACGGCCATCAGGTGTGGGTGACCAGCACCAGCGGCAGCCAGTTCGGGTTCGGCAGCGGCAACTTCTACGCGACCCCGACGATCGCCTTCGGGCGCGTGTACATGGGCAACACCGACGGCTTCGTGTACTCGTTCGCGGCCGGCACCGGGCAGCTCGCCTGGTCGACCTCGACCGGTGCCTACGTGTACGCGTCGGCGTCGGTCGCCGACGTTCCCGGGCTTGGCCCGACCGTCTACGTGGGCTCCTACAGCGGCGACTTCTACGCGTTCAACGCGCGTTCGGGCGCGATCCGCTGGGCGCATCCGTCGGGCGGGCGGATCTCCGGCTCCTCGACGATCGTCAACGGGGTCGTGTACTACTCGGTCCTGGGGACGCGCTGGACACTCGGGCTCAACACGCGCACCGGAAAGGTGGTGTTCCGCTTCCACGACGGCGCGTTCACGCCGATCATCGCCGATCCCGGGACGCTCTACCTGAGCGGCTACGACAAGATCTACCAGCTCATCCCGAAGACCCGAGGCGGCAGCCGCGCGACCCGCAGCGGCAGCAGTCGCAGCGGGCACGGCGGCAACGATCGCCGGGCGCACCACAAGCGCTGAGGACCGGAACATGCGTTCGGAGCAGCATGATATGCTTGTTGGTCCATGCGTTGTCGTAGTGGAAGCCACTGTCAGCAGCCGGCCCTGAGCGGTCGGCGCTTCTGCGCGGAGCACGCGGCCGAGCTTGATCGCATGCGCGAGGAGCTCAAGGACGCCGCCGCCGCCCGCATCGGTCGGGGCCGGCCGAAGCGGTCGTCAACCTGCTGCCGTCCGGGCTGTTACGAGCCCCGCGTCCCTCCGGCCGCGTACTGTGACGCGTGCGCGGCCGCCGGGTACGTCGAAGAGGCCGCCTGAGCGGCCACCCGGTCAACCCGACCGTTCCCGAGCTTGATCGCCCACGGTGATCGGCCGCACCGGAAAGCCGGCCGCCGCCAGCTGCGCCTTGACCCCCGCGACCGTGTGGCGCCCGTAGTGGAAGATCGACGCGCACAGGACCGCGTCGGCGCCCGCTCTGAGGCCGTCCACCAAGTGCTCGGGCTCGCCGGCGCCGCCTGAGGCGATCACCGGCACCGCCACGACGCCGGCGACGGCCGCGATCAGCTCGAGGTCGTACCCGCGGCTGGTGCCGTCCCGGTCGATGCTGGTCATGAGGATCTCGCCGGCGCCGCGCTCGACCCCCTCCCCCGCCCAGGCGATGGCGTCGCGGCCGGTCGGCTCGCGGCCCCCGGCGAGGTGCGCCTCCCAGCTGCCGCCGACGAGGCGCTTGGCGTCGATCGCCAGCACCACGCACTGGGAGCCGAATCGAGCTGCCAGCTCGTCGATCAGCCCGGGGCGCTGGAGCGCCGCCGAGTTCACCGACACCTTGTCGGCGCCGGCGTCGAGCACCGCCTGGGCGTCGGCGGCCGAGCGGATGCCGCCGCCGATCGTGAACGGGATGAACACGTCGTCGGCCGCGCGGCGGGCCAGCTCCACGACCGTCGCTCGCTTCTCGGGGGTCGCGGTGATGTCCAGGAAGACGAGCTCGTCGGCGCCCGCGGCGTCGTAGCGAACCGCCAGCTCGACCGGGTCGCCGGCGTCTCGCAGGTCGACGAAGCCGGTGCCCTTGACGACCCGCCCGGCGTCGACGTCGAGGCACGGGATCACGCGCTTGTAGTGCATCGGCGGGGTCGGTCGTCCCGGCGTCCTCGCGCCCTCAGCGCGCCA
This sequence comes from Solirubrobacteraceae bacterium, assembly GCA_030038955.1. Taxonomy (GTDB): domain Bacteria; phylum Actinomycetota; class Thermoleophilia; order Solirubrobacterales; family Solirubrobacteraceae; genus Palsa-465. The sequence goes on along the minus strand of JASHQV010000213.1, from coordinate 12,118 downwards.
GCCGGTCGAGCAGCGCCTGCGCCTCGCCGACCGTGAAGCTGCCTTCGTACAGCGCCCGGCCGACGATCACGCCGGCGAGGTTGACCTGCCGCAGCGCCGCCAGCGCCTCGAGGTCCGCCAGCGACCCGACGCCGCCCGAGTAGACGAAGCTCCCGTGCACGGCCGCCGCGACCGCGCGCACGTCCTCGAGCCCCGGGCCGCTCAGCGTCCCGTCGCGCTCGATGCTCGAGTACACGAACCGGCGCACCCCCCGCGCTGTCAGCCGCTCGAACGCCGCCGCCACCGGGATCTCGGTCTGCTCCACCCATGCTCCGGCGGCGAGCCTGCCGCCGCGGCTGTCGACCGACACGACCACCCGATCGCCCAGCTCGGCGACGACCTCGTCGAGCAGCTCGACGTCCCGCAACGCCGCGGTCCCCAGCACCACGCGCGTGGCGCCGGCGCCGACGGCGGCCCTGACCGAGGCGGCGGCACGCAAGCCGCCGCCGACCTGAAGCGGCACCTCGACGCTGTCGGCGATCCGCTCCACGTCAGCGAGGTTCACCGGCGCTCCCGTGCGGGCGCCGTCGAGATCGACCACGTGCAGCGCCCGCGCCCCTGCCTGGACCCACCGCTGCGCTGCCTCCACAGGATCGGCGTCGTACACGGTCGCGCTCGCGAACTCCCCCTGCACGAGCCGCACGGTCTTGCCGTCGAGGATGTCGATCGCTGGCAGGAGGATCACGCGGCGCTCACCGCGGTGGCCGCCCCGCTCCCGCAACCGGCCGCGACGGCGGCGAATGCGGCCAGGATCGCGAGCCCGTCGGTCGACGACTTCTCGGGGTGAAACTGGACGCCGAACACCGATCCGCGCGCGACGATCGAGGCGAACCGCTCGCCGTAGTCGCACGTCCCGACCACATCCTCGTCGCACGCGGGGTGGGCCGCGTACGAGTGCACGTGGTAGAACGGCCGCCCCCCGGCCGGCAGCCCAGCGGTCAGAGGGCAGTCGCGGGCGAAGCGCACCTCGCTCCAGCCGATGTGGGGAATCCTCAGATCGTCGCCGCGTAGCGCGCGCACCTGCCCCTCGATCAACCCGAGCCCGGCGCTGCTGCCGCCCTCCTCGGAGCCGTCGAACAACAGCTGCATGCCGAGGCAGATCCCCAGGATCGGGACAGCTCGAGCAGCGCGCTCGCGGAGCAGCTCGTCCAGCCCCAGCGCCCGCAGCCCGGCGATCCCGGCGGTGAACGCGCCGACGCCAGGTACGACCAGCCCTGCGGTGGCGCGCAGCGTGCCGGGGTCGCCGGAGACGACCGCGCGCGCGCCCGCGCGCTGTAGTGCCTTCTCGACCGAGCGGCGGTTGCCGAGGCCGTAGTCGACGACGCCGATCAGCGGCGGCGCGGCGCTCACCTCAGGCGCCCCTCTGGCGCGACTCGTCTCGGCCTCCCCGGGCGCGGGCTCACGTCAGCGTCCCCTTGGTGCTGGGGACGCGATCCGCCGTCGCCTCCCGCGAGGTCGCGACCCGCAGCGCCCGAGCGACCGCCTTGAACGCGGCCTCGATGATGTGGTGCGCGTTGCTGCCGGCCTCGATGCTGACGTGCAGCGTCACCTTCGCGTTGCTTGCCAGCGCGCGCAGGAGCTCCTCGGTCAGCTCGTGCTCGTAGTTGCCAATCGCCCCCGGTGGCAGCTGGCCCTCGAAGACCAGCAGCCCGCGACCCGAGAGATCGAGCGCGCAGGCCACTCGCGCCTCGTCCATCGGTACCGTCGCCTGCCCGTAGCGAGTGATCCCGGCGCGGTCGCCGAGCGCCTTGTCGAGCGCCTGGCCGATGCAGATGCCGACATCCTCGACCGTGTGGTGCGCGCCGGCGTGCAGGTCGCCCTCCGCCTCCACGTCGAGGTCGAGCCCGCCGTGGTAGGCGAGCTGCTCGAGCATGTGGTCGAGGAAGCCGACGCCGGTGTGGCGGGCGCCCGCGCCGCCGCCGTCGAGCGTCAGGCTCACCCGCACTCGCGTCTCGCCCGTCTCCCTGGCTATCTCGCCCGTGCGGCTCATCGTCCCTCAATTCTCGCGGATGCGGGCTTCCATCGACCGTGCGTGCTGCTCGAACCCCTCGGCTCGCGCGACCGGCGCCGCCGCCCGCGCCAGCCGGCTGCCGTCGGCGACCTGCACCTCCGTGAGCGTACGGCGGAAGTGACGGGTCGACAGCCCCGAGGCGAAGCGGGCCGACCCGTTCGTCGGCAGCGTGTGGTTGGAGCCGGCGATGTAGTCGCCGAACGCTGTCGCCGAGGCGGCACCGACGAATACGCAGCCGGCACGGCTGACCTGGGTTGCGAGCTGCTCGGCTTGGGGCACGAGCAGCTCGAGGTGCTCGGGCGCGAACGCCTCGATCAGCTCCAGCGCCTCGTCCACCGCCCGGTCGCCGGCCGCGAGCTCTACTAGCCAGGCGACGGCACCGGTGTCGGCGGCGTGCTCGAGCCGGGCCTGCAGCGCGTCGAGCAGCTTCGGTGAGCTTGACGCGGCCGCAACCAGCGTGCCCGGGCCGTGCTCTGCCTGAGCGAGCAGGTCGAGCGCGATCGGCTCGGGCGGCTCGCTGGCGCCGGCCACCACCAGCAGGTCGCTCGGGCCCGCGAACATGTCGATCCCGATCTGCCCGGAAAGCTGGCGCTTTGCCTCCTGCACGTACAGGTTGCCGGGGCCGACGACGACGTCCACCGGCGTCACCGTCTCGGTTCCGTGGGCCAGCGCCGCGATCGCCTGCGCCCCGCCGATCCGGTAGACCTCGGTCGCGCCGGTCAGCCGGCAGGCCGCCAGCACCGCGGCGTCGACGTCGCCGCCAGCTCCCGGTGGCGTCGCCACGGCGACCTCGCCGACTCCCGCCGCCGTGGCGGTGACCACGCCCATCACGACCGTGCTCGGGTAGGGGGCGCGGCCCCCCGGCACGTACACCGCCGCCCGGCGGACCGGGGCTTCGCGGATCGTCACCCGGTGCGCCCCGAAGTCGACGCGGCGTGCGGGCATGAGCGTCGCCTCGGCGACCCGGCGGACGTTGGCGATCGCCTCGCGCAGGCCGGCGGCGACCGACGGGTCGAGCGCGCCTGCGGCGGCGTCGAGCTGGTCGGCGGGTACGCGCAGCGGCGGTGGTGTCGCCCCGCCCGTGTCATGGCGGCGGGTCAGCTCCACCAGCGCCGCGTCTCCCTGCTCGCGCACGTGCTCGATCGTCGCGGCGACCGCTTCGGCGACCGACGCGGGCGCGGGGATCGAGTCGCGCATCCGCGCGGCCGCGGCTGCTGGATCGCCGGCGGCAGCGAGCCGGCTAACGCGCACCGGGCCGCTCCCGTGGCCGGTCGATCTCGCTAGCGCGCATCGATCCGCTCCAGCAGACGGTCGATCTCGCGCGCCCTCAGCTTGTCGGCAACGCGATTGGCGATCAGCCGCGCGGTGCACACGGCGATCCGCTCGCGCGCGACCAGGCGGTTCTCGCGCAAGGTCGTGCCGGTCGCGGTTAGGTCGACGATCGCCTCGGCCAGCCCGGTCAGCGGCGCCAGCTCCACCGACCCCTTGACCTCGACGATCTCCGCCTGGCGGCCGGTCGCGAGGAAGTGCTCGGTCGCGATCCGGGGGTACTTGGTCGCGACCCGCACGACCCCGAGATGCCTGAGCGCGTCGCTCACCGGGTCGGTGCCGGCCGCGGTCGCCACGACCATCTCACAGCGCCCGAAGCCGAGGTCGAGCAGCTCGTACACCTCGCGCTCGGCGTGCTCCAGCAGCACGTCCTTGCCGGTGATGCCGATGTCGGCGGCGCCGGCCTCGACGTAGGTCGGCACGTCGGATGGGCGCATCGTCACGATCCCCAGCTGCTCGAACAGCAGCTTGCGATCGTTGGCGCGCACCTCAGTCGTGTCGACGCCGATCCGCTCGAGCAGGTCGAGCGTCGGCTCGAACAGGGCGCCGCGCGGCACCGCGATCCGCAGCTCGGGAGCTTCAGGCATCGCGCTGCTCCGCGCTCAGCGCGATGTGCACTCGCTCCACGTTGAGCGCGAACCCCACCGCCGGCAGCGGCCGGCCGAGTCGCCCCAGCAGCTCGTCGTAGCGCCCGCCGTTGCCGATCGGCTCCGCGTACGCGGGGTCGTAGACCTGGAACACCGCGCCCGTGTAGTAGCCGAGGCTGCGCACCAGCCCGAAGTCGAAGATCACGCGCTCGGCGGTCCGCCGCGGCAGCAGCCCGTGCACGGCCTTCATCCCGGTCCCGGCGTTCTCGAGCGGCCCGCTGAGGTCGCTCAGGACCTCCGGCCCACCCCGGATCCGCGGCACGCGCAGGAGCAGCTCCCGCTCGCTCGCGCTCAGCTCGACCGACTGCAGCTGACGCTCGACGCCGACGAAGTCGCCGGCCGCCAGCTGCTCCAGGATCAGCTCCCGGGGCTCGGGGGGCACGCCGACGGACTCCAGCAGCGCTGGGTACAGGGTGACGTCGCCGAGCCCCAGCCGGAAGCTGCGCAGCCCCGCCGCGTGCAGCGCGTCGCCCAGCACCGTCAGCACCTCGGCGGTGCCGTCGGGGCCGGCGCCGCCGATCAGCTCGATCCCCGCCTGCAGGAACTCGCGCGACTGGCCGCGCTGCGGGCGGACCGTGCGGTACGCGTGCGCGAAGTAGCAGAACCGCAGCGGCGGCTCGGCGCTCGCGTAGCGCGTGACCACCAGCCGCGCGATCGGGACGGTCATGTCGGTGCGCAAGATCAGCACGTTGCCGCGCTCGTCGAACATCCGGTAGGCGGGATGCGGCATGTCACCGTCCTGCTCGTAGGTGCGCTCGTACTCGAGCGCCGGCGTGTACACCTCGCCGTAGCCGGCGCGCTCGAACACCTCGCGCATGCGCTCGGTCATCGCCCGCAGCTCGCGCATCTCGTCGGGCAGCACGTCGCGCGTTCCACTGGGGATCCGCTCGGCCATGGCCGTTAGGGAATCAGACGCGGGGCGAACGTCGCGTTGAGGCGCGGCTACTCGAAGCGGGTCGCGAGGTCCTCGACGCGGGCGGTGTCCTCGACCCGCGCGATCCGCGCTCCGAGCGCACGCAGGCGCTCGTCGATCCGCTCGTAGCCGCGGTCGATGTGCCAGATGTTGCCGATCTCGGTGACGCCCTCGGCGCACAGGGCGGCGACCAGCATCGCCATGCCGGCACGGATATCCGGAGAGTCGACACGGTCGCCGCGCAGGCGTCGCGGCCCGACGACGATCGCGCGGTGGGGATCGCAGATCGTGATCGCGGCGCCCATCAGCTGCAGCTTGTCGGTGAACAGGAGGCGGTTCTCGAACATCCACTCGTGGATGATCACCGAGCCCGATGCCTGCGTCGCCAGCGCGATCGCGATGCTGGTCAGGTCGGCCGGGAACGCTGGCCATGGACCGTCCTGGATCTTCGGCGTGTGGTCGCCGGCGTCGTTGCGGATCACCAGCTCCTGGCCGCCGGGCACGATCACGTCGGCTCCGTGCAGCTCGCTGCGCAGGCCGAGACGCTCGAACACCAGCATGATCATCCGTAGGTCCTCGGGGACCGTATCCTTGACGATCAGCTCGCCGCCAGTCACGCCGGCCAGCGCCATGAACGAGCCGATCTCGATGTGATCGGGCGCGACCGTGTGCGTGCATCCGCGCAGGGCGCCCGTGCCGTGCACGGTCATCCGGTTGGACCCGATCCCGTCGATCGGAGCGCCCATCGCCTCCAGCATCCGGGCCAGATCCTGGACGTGGGGCTCGCAGGCGGCGTTGCGGATCACAGTGGTGCCGCGGGTCAGCGCGGCGGCCATCAGCGCGTTCTCGGTGGCCATCACGGACGGCTCGTCCATCAGGAAGTCGCAGGGACGCAGGCCGAGCTCGGGCGCGGTGATCTCGATGTCGCGGCCGTGCTTGACGGTCGCCCCCAGGGCGCGGAATGCGTCGAGGTGCGGGTCGAGCCGGCGGCGACCGATCACGTCGCCGCCGGGCGGCGGCATGAACGCCCGGCCGAAGCGCGCCAGCAGCGGGCCGGCAACCAGGAACGAGGCCCGGATCCGCTCGGACAGCTCGCGGTCGACGTCGGTGCCGGCGATCTCAGCTGCCTCCACCGCGATCTCGCTGGGGCCGGTCCAGCGGACGCTGGCGCCGAGGCTCTGGAGCAACTCCACCATCGTCTCCACGTCGTTGATCCGCGGCACGTTGCGGAGGACCACCTCGTCGTCGGTCAGCAGGCAGGCGGCCAGGATCGGCAGCGCCGCATTCTTGTTGCCGGCGGGCGTTACCGTGCCGGACAGCGGCACGCCACCTTCGATTACGAACTTCTCCATGGGAGGCTTGCTTGGTCGGAAGCGTGGACGGGTTCCGCTCAGCCTAGATGATTGATCCCAAATGGGTTGCGCGTGGGGCGTTCGGGCGGCAAGCGGGACGGTGCGGGCGGGAGGCGCGGCGCAGCAGCGCTGCGTGAGCCGACCGACCGTGCCGTATCCGCGAAGTCATCCCGGACGCATCCGCGAGTGAGCCATTTGGGATCAATCATCTAGATGATGGCGTGGTCTGGGGCGGGCGCGGGCGTCGGGGGAGCGGTTGCCGGCTGCCGGGGAGCGTCGGCGCGCTTCCGGAGGGGTGGGCTAAGGTGGCTTCCATGCAGGACAGCATTTCGCGGCCCGAGGCCTGGTCCCTCCTGTGCGCATGGACCAAGTCGGACTCGCTGCGCCGGCACATGCTGGCGGTGGAGGCCGCGATGCGCGCGTACGCGCCGCGCTTCGACGGCGACGTCGAGCTGTGGGGCCTGACCGGGCTGCTGCACGACCTCGACTACGAGCGCTACCCCGATCTCGCCACCGGCCACCCCCGCAAGGCGGTCGACGAGCTTACCCGGCAGGGATACCCCGACGAGCTCGTGCAAGCGGTCGCCTCGCACGCGGACTTCCTCGGGGTGACCCGCGATTCGCCGATGGAGAAGACGCTGTACGCGGTCGACGAGCTGTCCGGGTTCATCCTCGCCTGCGCCTACGTCCGCCCCAATCGCCTCGACGGGATGACCCCGAAGTCGGTCAAGAAGAAGCTGCGGCAGCCGAGCTTTGCCGCCGCCGTCGGGCGCGAGCAGCTGCACGACGGCGCCGCCGAGCTCGGCGTCGACTTCGACGAGCACCTCGACACAGTGATCGCCGCGCTGGCCGCGCGCAGCGACGAGCTGATCCCGGCCACGGCCGGCGGGCGGGGATGAGATCTGGCGCGGCTGGCGGGCGGTCGGCGGGGATGAGATCTGGCGCGGCTGGCGGGCGGCGGCTGCGCCGCCGCCCGCCAGCCGTGATCGTCGGCCCGCTCGATCGAAGCTCCCTCCCCTACGAGCAGCTTCCGCTGGTGTCGTAGACGCCGCTGTCGAAGGCTGACCGCCCCCTCAGCGTCAACCTTCCGGACGCCGGATCATGGAGCACCAGCTTGCCGCTGAGCTTTCCGGGCTGATACCCCTGGCTGCACGACCCGCTCGCGGTGAAGCGGATCGAGCCGGTCAGCAGCTGCTTGAACGCACCGAGCTTGGCCGAGCGTAGATTCGAGCCGATCGACACGAGTCCGCTGCCACCCCAGAAGGTGTCATCGACGCTGCCGAACACGCCCCGGCCGGGATTGTCTGGCCCCGTGATCAGCATGTTCCGCGTGCCCCTGCTCGGAACCGTGCCGGTCAGCGACTCCCCGAGGCTGTCCTTCCCGAATGACGTGCTCAGGCTCTTCTCGGGACCCGTCGACTTGCAGCTGACGTCGTAGTCGTAGCTGATCAGCTCGCCCCGCACGGAGTGCAGCAGCAGCTTGCCGAACGCCTGCCTGTGAATCGACAGCCTGACCGTGCCGTGTCCCCGCACCGCCCGGTAGCTGCCCTCGGTCCCGGTGCAGCCCTTCGCTGTGTACCGCAGCTTCCTCAGGCCCTTCGCATGCCCGAGCTTCAGCTTGATGTCCACGAGCTTGCCCCACTTCGCACTCATCGCCCCCGACTTCAGCGAGCTCGACACCGTGCACGTGCTCTTGTGGGACTTGTAGTAGTAGTCGTGGCTGATCGTGTAATCGCGCCCGGTCTTGGTGATGACGATGTTTACTTCCTGGTAGGGGTTGTCGCACCCAGAGCCGCTGAGCGTCACCGTGTACCCGTTTGCGGCCTTCAGCGGCCCGACCGTGATCCCCGGGGGATTGACCGACACCGCCCGCGCCAGCGCGCTGCTCGCCGGCAGCGCCAGCAGGGCTGCGCACGCGAGACCCCCAGCCATCGCCGGGATGAACCTCCTCACGCTGCTCCTCCTTTCTGCCGACCCGTCGCGCAAACGCGGCCGATCAATCATCCATTGAGACCTGCCGTTCCCTTGCGACGGGCACTGTATCCGATCCGACGTGGAGGACCGCGACGACAGATGTGTCCACACTCGTATATGTGAAGGTGCATTCACGCTTCAAGTGAATGCACCCACGCCAACGACCTATCCCACGTGGATCGCACGCCTGGATGCGGCCCCGACCGGTGCCGGCAGCACCAACGCGTTAGGCAGCCGCAGCTGCCGGTGCGCCCCCAGAGTCGGCCGTGCTGGCGCTGTCAGGTCCGCACTGCACGACCTTGAACGCCTACGACCTTGAGCGCCTGCGTGTTGGCCGCGTCGGCGAACGTGTCGTAGGCCGACGGCGTGTCGGCGGGCTCGAACAGGTGCGACGCAAACAGCGGCGGTGCGTCATCTTGTTCTACGTCCTAACGTCTTGCGACGTGACGCAGGCACTGAGGATCGTGGTGCTCGACGGCGACCAGACTGGGCAGGAGCTGCTCGAGCAATCGCTACGGCTGCTCGATCGTGAGGTGATCGGCCTCGACGTGGAGCTGCAGCGCTTCGACTTGTCGCTGCAGAACCGTCGCGCCACCGCCAACGCCGTGGTCGACCAGTGCGCGGTAGCGATGCGGGATGCAGGCCTCGGGCTGAAGGCGGCGACGATCACGCCCGAGGGCCACGACGACGTCGGCTCGCCCAACCGGATCGTCCGCGAGGGGATCGGCGCCAAGGTGATCATCCGCACGGGTCGCAGGCTTCCCGGCGTGGCGCCGATCGCAGGCGTCCACTATCCGATCTCGGTGGTCCGCATGGCAGTAGAGGACGCCTACGGCGCCGAGCAGTGGCGCGAAGGACGGCCGGGCAGCGACGACGAGGCCGCATTTCGGACCGAGCGGATCACCCGTTCCACCTGCCGGGCGGTGGCCGAGTACGCGTTTCGAACCGCAGCGAGCATGGCCGCGAGGGTGTACGGCGGCCCCAAGTGGACGGTCTCGCCGGTCTACGAGGGGATGCTCAAGGAGGAGCTCGACGCCGCCGCCAGGCGGCACCCGGAGATCGAGTACGCGCCGGTGCTGATCGACGCCACCTACGCCGGCCTGCTGTCCGGGGCGACCGATCGCACGATCGTGATCCCGGCGCTCAACCGCGACGGGGACTGCCTGTCGGACCTGGTGCTGCCGATGTTCGGATCGATCGCCGGCGCCGAATCGGTGCTGCTGGCGTTCGACGACGAGTACCGCACCACATGTGCGATGGCCGAGGCGCCACACGGCACCGCCCCGGCGCTGCAGGGCAAGGACGTGGCGAATCCGCTGGCGATGATCCTCGCGTGCGCAGCGGTCATGCACTACGCGGCCGAGCGCCATGGAGCGGCCGCCGAGCGCGCCTCGCGCGCGATCTACGAGGCAGCGCTAGAGACCGTCGCCTCCGGCGTGAAGACCCCCGACCTCGGCGGCGGCGCCAGCACCAGCGGCTTCACCAGCGCCGTGATCGAGCGGATCCGGACGAAGCTCGAGATCTGGTCGACGCTCGGCTCGGCGCTGTAGTGGGCGCCCGAGCGGATCAGCTCAGCGCAGGACCTCATAGGTCAGGTGCGTCACGCCGGGCGCGTCGACCACGCTGAGTAGCCGCAGGCGCGCAGCGCTCCCGTCGAGCAGGCGCACGCCGGCACCGAGCAGGACCGGGACGACATGCAAGGTGAGCTCGTCGAGAAGGCCGTTCTCGAGCGCCTGACGAACCGGCGCCGAGCCCATCAGCGCGACGTCGCGATCGGTTCGGGAGGCCACCGCTCGCGCGGCCTCGATCGCGTCGACGATCCCGGTGGTGACGAACGTGTAGGGCGGATCCGCCGGCGGCTGATCGGACGGCGGCTCGTGAGTCAGCACGAGCAGCGGCACGCCGGGCAGCGGTCCTTTCCCTCCCCAGGCATGTGCGATCTCGTAGGTGCGACGACCGCTGACTACGGCGCCCGTCGCGGCCGCAGCGGCGTCGAACACCGCCGCGCTCTCGCTGGACATCCGGAACTGCGGGTAGAAGCGACTCGTCACCTCACCGCCCGCGAAGTACCAGTCGAACAGCCGCTCCCCGCCAGATCCGAGCGGCTGTCCGGGACCGTCGTCGGGACCGGCGATGTAGCCGTCGACGGACACCGCCAGGCCTGTCACGACCCGCGTCACGACGGCGCGGGGATGTCGCCGGCGACGCTCACCTCGTCGGCGAGCATACGGCGACGCCGGCCAGTCTGCGAATCCGCCCGCCAATCGCCGCTTCCGCCCCTCCCTGCAAGCCCGCGCCCATTCCGTCCGGCGGGGTCCTTAGCTTGGCGAACATATGTTCCAGACATCAGCAAGCCGCCTGCGCTCGTGGTGGAGCGCCGTCACCGAGCATCTCCTCGCCGCTGACGCGTGCGCGTCCGCGCGGCCGATCGACATACATCGCAGCCATCCGCACCGGCGCCCGTTGACCCATCGGGTCGTCCGCCGGCCGGGTAGCGTTCCGCCGCCTCCGGCGCACTGCATCACGCCGCTGCGTCCGCAGCGACAGCGTGGGCGCGCTTCGCTGCCGCGGTAGGTCGGCGGACGCGACGCAGCCGCGGTCACCAGACGCAAGCCGGCGACGCGCCCCAACCGTGGCACCCGGCGCGCGACCCGCGGGGCCACGCGCCCAGACTGCCCCTCACCGATGACGTGTTGTCGGCCGAGCGTGTGATGCGATCGTCCGCTTGGGCCCGTCATGGATCCTCCGATAGATCACAGCGAGAGCTAGCGGGACGCAGACGAAGATGACGCCTGCGACTAGATAAAACAGAGCCGCGTTCCGTGGCCTGGCCAGATACTCGTCACGGAGCACGAGCCACTCAGCAAATAATGCGATGACGTTGGCGGACATCGCTGCAAACCTGTCATCTCGGATGCCCCACCCTCTGACGACGGTCACGAGGCGGCCGCGAACGAACCACCACACATACCACCCAATGATTATCACCCGGAAGGCGTTCTCGACGGAAACAAGCATGTGCCGGACTCCTCGACCCGCCGAGTCTGGCACGAGCTCCCCCAACACGCAACCAGCCAGAACACTCCTCGATCTGGGCGCGGTGGACACAGAGGCTCCAAAGCAACGAGCAACCGCCTCCTTCTACTTCGCAGACTCCGTGCGCACGTCTGCGATAGTGACGCATATAGAAGGCAGTTGCCCGTCGAACAAAGGGCGGGCAACTGGCAACCGAAGAACCGGCGGCGACCTACTCTCCCGGGTCCTGTCGGACCAAGTACCATCGGCGCTGAGGGGCTTAACGGCTCTGTTCGGAATGGGAAGAGGTGTTTCCCCCTCGCAATAACCACCGGAAGCTGGTGGAGACCGGACCAGCCGGCGCACGCGTGCGCCGGCTCTCGCGGGCCTTCAAAACTACACAGTGCCAATGCCCGGCGCACGTGTGCGCCGGGGCGGATATCAAAATATCCGTCAAGCCCTCGACCGATTAGTACCAGTCTCCTACAGGTGTTACCACCCTTCCAGATCTGGCCTATCAACCTGGTGGTCTTCCAGGGGTCTTACTCCCTCAAGGGGATGGGAGAGCTCATCTCGAGGCCGGCTTCCCGCTTAGATGCTTTCAGCGGTTATCCGATCCGCACGTAGCTAACCTGCAGTGCTCTTGGCAGAACAACAGATACACCAGAGGTGCGTTCATCCCGGTCCTCTCGTACTGGGGACGACTCCTCTCAACTCTCCAACGCCCACGGCAGATAGGGACCGAACTGTCTCACGACGTTCTGAACCCAGCTCGCGTACCGCTTTAATGGGCGAACAGCCCAACCCTTGGGACCTACTTCAGCCCCAGGATGCGACG
>JASHQV010000212.1 GCA_030038955.1 Solirubrobacteraceae bacterium | reverse complement strand
GTTCGCGCTGTCGGTCAACCCGTTCGACATCCAGGAGCTGGCCGACTCGATCCACGCCGCGCTGACGATGGACGAGGGCGAGCGCCGGCGGCGTCTGGAGGGGTTGCAAGGGATCATCACGCGGCGCAACCCGGGTGACTGGATCGACGAGCAGCTCAGCGACATCGGCAAGAAGCGGCGGGACGGAGCGGGCGGCTGAGACGGGTGGCCGAGACGGGCAGCTGGGTGGCGCCCGGCGCGCCTTGGTCGATCGCAGCGTGCCGTGGGCGCCCGGAATCCGTTGCTATATTCGCTCGCTGCCGCACCGCACGATCCTCATGCCCGACGACCCGACCGTCTATGACCTCGTTCTGCTGCTCTCGCTGGAGAGCGACGATGACGCGCGGGCGAAGATCCTCAGCGACGTCGAGCAGGCGATCGCCAGCGGCGGCGGCACGCTGTCTCGCAACCAGGCCTGGGGCCGGCGCCCGATCGCCTATCAGATCAGGCACGAGACCGAGGCCGAGTACCACCTGCTGCAGTTCTCCGGGCCAGCGACGCTGCTCGAGTCGCTGTCCCACAGCCTCGGGATCGCCGACGAGGTGCTGCGCTTCCGGATCATCAAGGTGCTACCGGGAACGCCGCCGCCGTCCGACAGCCCGCCGCCGGTGATGCTCGGCACCCACACGGCGCCGGTTGCCGAGGCCGAGCCGGAAGCCTGAACCCGGTCTTCCCGACGATGCTGGTCTGGCGCGGCGGGGCCGGGCCTTGGGGCCTGGCCCCGCCGGTGGATCGCGGCCAGGAGCTGCCGTGTGACGACACTGTCACGGCCGACATCTCGGCCGGGAGCTGCCGTGTGACGACACTGTCACGGCCGACATCGCACCCGTGCCAATGCGGTCACGGTTCTGTCCATTTTCCGGCCACTGGCCCGGTTGACGCCTGACGCGTGCCTAGACTCGCGCGCAGGCCAGAGAACTTCCTGAAAGGAGCCACTTCAGATGGCAGGCAGCAACATCAACCGGGTGATCCTCACCGGCAACCTGACCAAGGATCCGGATGTCCGGACGCTTGCAAACTCGGGTCAGTCCGTCTGCAGCTTGCGGATCGCCTGCAACAGCCGCCGGCGCAACTCCGAGGGCCAGTGGGAGGACGTCGCCAACTACTTCGACGTCACCGTGTGGGGGGCGCAGGGCGAGAACTGCGGCCGCTTCCTGAGCAAGGGACGCGGCGTCGCGATCGACGGCCGGCTGCGCTGGCGCCAGTGGACCGACGAGAAGACCCAGCAGAAGCGCTCGGCAGTCGATATCATCGCTGATACCGTGCAGTTCCTCGGCGGGCCTGACAAAGCCGCGAACGGTAATGGCAACGGGAACGGCTTCTCCAGCAGCGTCCGAGAGGCCGAGAGCGACATCCCGATCGATACCGGTGACTTCGTCTCGGCTCCCGCGGACTCCGGCGGCGCTGACGACGACATCCCGTTCTGATCGGTCAGCGGGCGACCGCAAGCTTGAAGTCAACACAGGAGAAGCCAGGTGGCGAAGCAACGTAGAAGGCCGGTTCGCCGGCGCGAGAGGAAGGGCGGGCCGAGCTCGTCTCGCCGCAAGCCCTGCCCGTACTGTCGCGACAAGGTCGATCAGGTCGACTACAAGGATCTCTCGTCGCTGCGGCGGTTCATCTCCGATCGGGGGAAGATCCGCTCGCGACGGATCACCGGCGCCTGCCGCCGACACCAGAGCCAGGTGGCGCGCGCGATCAAGCGCGCCCGTGAGCTGGCGCTGCTGCCTTACGTCGCAGAGAGCAGCGGCGACCACCGTGAGCGCGGTCCGCGCTCCGAGCGCAAGCGCTAGCGCGTTCGGCGGCTGGAGCCAAGGCAGCACAACGATGCCCCAAGCGATCCTCCTGGAAGACGTCGAGACGCTCGGCGAGAAGGGCACCGTAGTCGAGGTCTCGGCGGGCTATCTGCGCAACTACCTGCTGCCGCGCAGGCTCGCCGAGGTGGCCACCAAGAGCTCGATCGAGGCGGCCGCCCGGCGCCACGAGGCGGCGGAGCGGGCCGAGCGCGAAGCGGTCGAGAAGGCCCGCGAGAACGGCGCGCTGCTGAGCCGAACGGTGCTGACGATCGCCCAGCAGGCCGGCGACGACGGACGCCTGTTCGGCTCGGTCACCACCCAGGAGATCGCCGACGCGATTCGCGACGCCCGAGGCCTGCGCGTCGACCGCCGCAAGATCCACCTGGAGGACCCGATCCGGAACCTCGGCACGTACATGGTCGTGGTGGAGCTGACCGACGACGTCACGGCGACGGTCAAGACGATCGTCGTCGCCGCGTAGAGTCCAGCAGCAGTCGCCCACTCTGGTGCCGTCAGCCGGCGACGCTCCAGCCGGTGACCGGCGTCCCTGCCGGCTGGCGGCCGCGGCAAGGACCCTCCACGGCGGGGAACCCCCTCACGCCGGCGAGCGACCGCGACGGAACCCCCCACGGCGGGGAGCCCTCCACGCCGGCGGGCAGCCGCGGCAGGACCTGCCCACCCCGGCGAACCTCGCACGCCGGCCGGCCGCCGCGACGGGACCTTCACGGCGGGGAGCCCTCCACGCTGGCCGGCGGCCGCGGCAAGACCCCCGCCCGGTCGGCAGCCGCGACGGGCTCCCCCACGCCGGTGAACCCCCCAGGCCGGCCGGCAGCGATGACGGGGTGCACCCTTCGGTCGAGGACCCAGTTAACGGGCCATAAGCCCCTTAAGCGAGTCCTCGGCGAGGCCGGTCTCAGCCGCGCCGGGTCGGCGGTATGCATGCCGGCGCGCCCGGCCGCGGAAGTTCTTGCTGAGAGCGGGTTGGGGCGGAGAAGTCCGCCTGTCCCACACTTATATTCGTTTGTCCCCATGAGCGCCACCGCAGCCGCCGTAAACGTCCCCCCGCAGAACATCGACGCCGAGAAGTCGGTGCTCGGCGCCGTGCTGCTGCACGAGCGCCACCTGCACGCGCTGCTGATCGACGAGCAGCTGCGCCCCGAGCACTTCTACCGCCCGCAGCATGCAGCGATCTTCGCAGCGATGCTCGAGCTCTACAACGCGGATCGGAAGATCGACCACCTGACGGTCGCCGAGCGACTCCAGCAGCACCATCGGCTGGAGGAGATCGGTGGCGCCGAGGCGATCGAGGAGCTGGCCGCCTGGGTGCCGGCGACCGGCCACGCCGCCGAGTACGGGCGGATCGTCCGCGAGCAGGCGCAGATGCGGGCGCTGCTCACCGCCACCTACGAGATCCAGGCCGGCGTGAACAATCGCCAGGCACCGCCGAGGGAGCTGCTGGAGCAGGCCGAGCGAGCGATGCTGGAGGTCGCGCACGACGACCGCCAGCGCACGATCCGTCCGATCGAGCAGATCCTCCACGAGGAGACCGATCGCCTGCACATGCGCTCGGTCGAGAAGACCTCGCTGACCGGCACGCCGTCCGGCTTCCGGGACCTGGACAACCTGACCGGTGGCTTTCAGGCGGGCAACCTGGTGGTGCTGGCGGCACGTCCGTCGATGGGCAAGTCCGCACTGGTCGCCAACATCGCCGAGAACGCCGCGCTCGCCGGCTACCCGGTGGCGCTGTTCTCGCTGGAGATGTCCGAATCGGAGCTGGCCCAGCGGTTCGTCGCCTCGCAGGCTCGCGTCAAGGGCGAGGAGCTGCGCCGCGGCAAGGTCGCCGAGTCACGCTGGCAGAAGATCCTGGAGGCCTGCGGACGGCTCGGCAACGCACCGCTGTTCATCGACGACTCCAGCGACACCGGACTGCTCGAGGTGCGGGCCAAGTCGCGGCGCCTGCACCACCAGCTGCTCGACAAGGGCGGCCTCAAGCTGATCATCATCGACTACCTGCAGCTGATGCGCCACGAGGGTCGAATCGAGAGCCGCGTGGAGCAGGTCGCCCAGATCAGCCGTGGTCTCAAGGGGCTGGCGCGCGAGTTGGGCGTGCCGGTGGTCGCACTGTCGCAGCTGAGCCGCAATGTCGAGCAGCGGGCGGTGGGCGACAAGAAGCCGATCCTCTCGGACCTGAGGGAGTCGGGTCAGATCGAGCAGGACTCCGACCTGGTGATGTTCATCTACCGCGAGGAGTACTACAACCAGCAGTCGTCGCGGCCCGGCGAGGCGGACATCATCATCGCCAAGCATCGCAACGGCCCGACCGGGACGATCGTGCTCACGTTCCGCAACGAGTTCCCCAAGTTCATGAACTACGCGGGCGCGGAGTTCGCGGGATGAGCGGCGGCTGCGCACGAGCCGGGACGCGAACGCGGCGCCAGGCGTGCGGCGGCTGCGCGCGAGCCGAGACGCGAACGCGGCGCCAGACGTGCGGCTGCTGCATGCTCGCCGAGAGGCGGAGCTGGCGCCGATGAGCGCGTGCCCGTTTCACCAGTGCGACGGCTCGGGCTGGCTGTACGACGAGGACACCAACACGGCGTACGGCTGCCGCTGCCGTCCCCAGATCGTGGCGCGGGCAAACGCGCACAGCCTGTCCGCCGTGATTCCGCCGCTGTACCGGGACGTGGCGTTCGACCGGTTCCCGGTCACCGAGATGGACCCGCGCGTCGTGCTCGCCACGCGGCGGTTCGTCGAGGCGATCGAGGACAAGCTCGACGAGGGCCGCGGACTGTGGTTCATGGGCCCCAACGGCACCGGCAAGACGACGCTCGCGATGCTGGTCACGAAGGCCGCGCTGAGCGCCGGGCGGACGGCGGCGCGGTACACGCTGCCCGATCTGCTGCGCCGGATCCGCAAGACGTTCGACACCGGCTCGCACGTCGACCTGTTCGAGCAGCTGACCGCGGTCGACCTGCTGCACATCGACGACATCGGCGCCGAGCAGTCGACGCCGTGGGTGCTCGAGGAGCTCTACTCGATCGTCAATGCCCGCTACGAGGAGCGGCGCTCGATGGTGATCACCACCAACATCCTCGATCGCGACCTGCTGTGCGAGCAGGTCACCGAGCGCACCGTGTCGCGTCTGACCGAGATGTGCGAAGAGCTGCCGCTGCTAGGCGACGACCACCGGCTGGACCTGCGCACCGCCTGAGCGTCAACGCGGTGGGGCTGCGCACCGCCTGAGCGCTAACCCGGTGGGGCTGCGCACCGCTTGAGCGCCGACCCGGTGGGGCTGCGCACCGCCTGAGCCGTCCCCGCCGGGCACCCTGGCAGCGCCGAGCCGTCCCGCGCTTGGCGCGCCTGCGCTGCCCCTACACTCAGCTGGTCATGCCTGGAATCGTTGTCGTAGGCGCCCAGTGGGGCGATGAGGGCAAGGGAAAGATCACCGACCTGCTGGCCGAGCGCGGCGACGCGGTCGTCCGCTTCCAGGGCGGCAGCAACGCCGGCCACACGATCGTCGGCAACGGCGAGACCTGGAAGCTGCACCTGATGCCATCGGGCATCCTGCACCCGGGCAAGCTGTGCGTGATCGGCAACGGGGTGGTGCTCGATCCCAAGGTCCTGACCGACGAGCTCGACGAGCTGCGGCGGCGCGGCGTCGACACCAGCGGGCTGCGGATCTCGGCCAACGCCCACCTGATCATGCCCTATCACCTGCTGCTCGACCACGCCGGCGAGATCAAGCTCGGCCGGCTGCAGATCGGCACCACCCGGCGCGGCATCGGCCCCTGCTACGCGGACAAGGCCGCCCGGCTCGGAATCCGCGTCCAGGACCTGCTGGACGAGAAGATCCTGAAGAAGAAGATCGTCGCGGCGCTCGAGCCCAAGCGCCTGTCGCTGCGGGAGTTTGCGAAGGACCAGCGGCTGGACCTGCAGGCAATGACCGACGAGTACCTGACCTACGGGCGCCGGATGCAGATGTACATCGCCGACACCAGCCGGCTCGTGCAGGAGCGCCTCGACGCGGGCGACCTGGTCGTGTTCGAAGGCGCCCAGGGCGCGCTGCTCGATATCGACCACGGTACGTATCCGTTCGTCACCTCCTCCAACCCGGTGGCCGGCGCCGCCTGCATCGGCGCCGGTGTCGGACCCAAGGACATCGACGAGGTGTGGGGCGTGACCAAGGGCTACACCACGCGTGTCGGAGCGGGACCGTTCCCGACCGAGCTGGACGGCTCGCTGGCCGACGAGCTGCGCCAGCGGGGCGGCGAGTTCGGGACCGTCACGGGCCGCTCTCGCCGGGTGGGCTGGCTGGACCTCGTGGCGTTGCGCTACGCGGCCCGGATCAACTCGCTGACCGCGCTCGCCGTCACCAAGCTGGATGTCCTCTCGGGGCAGGAGAAGCTGTGCGTGTGCACGCACTACCGCGGCGCCGAGGGAGCCGAGTTCGACCACTTCCCCTACCACCAGACGGTGCTGCACCATGCCGTCGCCGAGTACGAGGAGATGCCGGGCTGGTCCGAGAGCCTGCGCGACTGTCGCAGCGAGCACGAGCTGCCGGAGGCCGCACGCAACTACCTGCAGTTCATCGCGGACTTCATCAAGGTGCCGATCGCGCTGATCGGGCTTGGCCCCGGACGCGACGAAGTGATCTGGACGAAGGCGTCGGCCGACATGTACGGCTCCGGGGCCGTGGCCGCACCCGCGCTCGCGGCTGAGCCGAACGATCGCTGAGCGGTCCCCAGAGCCGACCCAGGCGAGGCGTGATGATCGAAGCCGCCCAGCGGGGCGGCTGTGGGCCTACCGCCAGCGCTCGAGCAGCTCGTCGTCGCGCACCTGCCGGATGGTCCGCGCGGGCACGCCGAGCACGAACGCTCGCGGCGCCACGTCGCGAGCGACGACGGCGCCGGCGCCAACGAACGCCTCCTCACCGATCTCCACGCCCGGCACGATCACGACGCCGCCGCCCACCCGGCAGGCGCGGCGGAGCACCGGCGCGCTCAGCGCCTCGCCTCGTGGATGGCGACCCATCGCGTTGTCGTTGGTCATCAGCGCTCCCGGGCCGATGAACACGTCGTCCTCGACGACCGCGCCGCCGGTGACATAGACGCCGGTCTGGATCGACACGCGGTCACCGACGCGAGCGTCGAAGTCGATGCACGCGGCGCGCCCGACGACGGTGTGCTCCCC
>JASHQV010000211.1 GCA_030038955.1 Solirubrobacteraceae bacterium | reverse complement strand
CCGCCGGGTGCCGGTGAGCCCCGGCCGCCGGGTGCCGGTGAGCCCCGGCGGCCGGAGACGACGTCGATCGACCTCGACTCGAACATGACGCGCGAGCAGTTCGAGGGCGCGGTCGCCCGGATCATCGAGTACATCCGCGCCGGCGACGCCTACCAGGTCGTCCCCTCGCAGCGGTGGTCGGCTCGGTGCCCGCTGAGCCCGTTCAGCATCTACCGGGGGCTGCGGGCCGTCAACCCCAGCCCGTACATGTACTTCCTCGACTTCGGGGACTTCCAGGTGGCCGGCGCCAGCCCGGAGCCGCTGATCGCCGTCCACGGCCGCCGCGTGACGACCACGCCGATCGCCGGAACCCGGCCGCGGGGGGCGAACGCCGACGAGGACGCCCGCATCGCCGCGCAGCTGCTGGCCGACCCGAAGGAGCGCGCCGAGCACGTGATGCTGGTCGACATGGGCCGCAACGACATCGGTCGGGTGTGCGAGTACGGCAGCGTCAAGGTCGAGGAGCTGATGGCGATCGAGCACTACAGCCACGTGATGCACATCGTCTCGAACGTGTCGGGCCGGCTGCGGGAGGACGTCGGCGCGCTCGCGGCGCTGCGCGCAGTCAACCCGGTCGGGACGCTGTCGGGCGCGCCCAAGGTGCGCGCGATGGAGATCATCGACGAGCTCGAGCCGGTCAAGCGCGGCGGCTACGGCGGCGCGATCGGGTGGGCCAGCTACACCGGCGACCTCGACACCTGCGTGCACATCCGCACCGCCGTCGTCAAGGACGGGCAGGTGCATGTGCAGGCCGGCGGCGGCACGGTCGCCGACGCCAAGCCCGCGCTCGAGTACGAGGAGTCCGTCAACAAGTCGCGGGCGCTGCGGGCCGCGATCGAGCTCGCGCTCGCGCAGCCCGACTGGGAGTGACGCCGCCACGAAAATCCCGGAGAGCCCGATGCGCATCCTCGTGATCGACAACTACGACAGCTTCACCTACAACCTCGTCCAGTACCTCGGCGAGCTGGCGACGCCGGCGCACGAGATCGAGGTGGTGCGCCACGACCGCGCGACCGTCGACGAGCTGCTGGTGCGCGGCTACGACCGGGTCGTGGTCTCGCCGGGCCCGTGCACGCCCGACCAGGCGGGGATCTCGCTGGAGGCGGTGCGCCGCTTCCCGGTCGCCGGGATCCCGACGCTCGGCGTCTGCCTCGGCCACCAGGCGCTCGTGCAGGCGTGGGGCGGCCGCGTCATCCGGCACGAGCCGGTGCACGGCAAGACGACCGTGATCACCCACGACGGGCGCACGATCTTCAAGGGGCTGCCGGACGTGCTCGAGGTCGGGCGCTACCACTCGCTGGTCGCCGATCCGGAGCTGCCGGCGGTGCTCGAGCGGTCTGCGACCGGCGACGGCGTCGTGATGGCCGTGCGCCACCGCGAGCTTCCCGCCGAGGGAGTGCAGTTCCACCCCGAGTCGGTGCTGACCGCATCGGGGCACGAGCTGCTCGCGAACTTCGTGGAGCAGAGCTGATGCCTCGCTGCGTCCGGCGACCGCGAGCTGGCGCCCGATGAGCACGCTGCTGACCACGTCGATCGACGACCTCGCGGGCGGGCGTGACCTGAGCCAGCAGCAGACGGCTGCGGTGCTCGCCGAGATCATGTCCGGCGAGGCCACCGAGGCGCAGATCGCGGCGTTCCTGATCGCGCTGCGGATCAAGGGCGAGACCGTCGAGGAGCTGGCCGGGCTGGCGCGGACGATGCGCGAGTTCGCCACCGCGGTGCCCGCTCGCCACCCGGACCTGCTCGACACGGCCGGCACCGGTGGCGGCCGACGCACGTTCAACGTGTCGACCACGGCGGCGCTGATCGCCGCCGGCGCGGGCTGCACGGTCGCCAAGCACGGCAACCGCTCGGCCACCGGGCTGTCGGGCTCGGCCGACCTGCTGGAGGCGCTCGGCGCCCGCATCGACCTCGGCCCCGAGCAGGTGGCGCGCTGCATCGACGAAGTCGGCTTCGGCTTCATGTTCGCGCCCGCCCACCACCCAGCAACCCGCTACGTGATCCCGGTGCGCCGCCAGCTCGCGGTCCGCACGACCTTCAACTTCCTCGGGCCGCTGACCAACCCGGCGGGCGCCACGCGGCAGCTGCTGGGCGTGTCCGACCCCGACAGCCTCGACAAGATGGCCGGTGCGCTGGCGCTGCTCGGCACCCGCCACGCGCTGCTGGTGTGCGGCGAGGACGGGGTCGACGAGCTCAGCATCTCCACCTCGACCCAGGTGGTGGAGGTGATCGACGGATCGCTGCGGCGGTACTCGGTGACGCCCGAGGAGCTGTCGCTTCCGCGCCACCCGGCGGCGGCGGTGACCGGCGGCGACCCGGCCGAGAACGCGGCGATCACGCGCGCGATCTTCGCCGGCGAGGACGGCGCCGCGCG
Source organism: Solirubrobacteraceae bacterium (assembly GCA_030038955.1). Classification (GTDB taxonomy): domain Bacteria; phylum Actinomycetota; class Thermoleophilia; order Solirubrobacterales; family Solirubrobacteraceae; genus Palsa-465. The sequence goes on along the minus strand of JASHQV010000211.1, from coordinate 8,729 downwards.
TGACCTCGCCGTGCTCAACGCGGGCGCGGCGATCTACGCCGGCGGCGGCAGCGAGTCGCTGGTCGGCGGGGTCGTGGCCGCCCGCGAGGCGATCGACTCGGGCGCGGCCGCCGCCAAGCTCGAGCAGTTCGTCGAGCGGACGCACGAGCTGGCGGGTCCGCCCGCTGCCACCAGCTCATGAACCCGATGACTGCGGCCCGATCGTGAACGTCCTCGCCGAGATCGTCGCCAGCACCCGCGAGCGGGTCGCCGCCCAGCGCGAGGTCGTCCCCGAGGCCGAGCTCGCCCGCGCCGCCGCGCGCCGCGCCAGCCACGGCGACCGCCGCTCGTTCGCCGACGCGCTCGCTGCCCCGGGGCTGTCGGTGATCGCCGAGCACAAGCGCAGCTCGCCGTCGGCCGGGACGATCCGCGCGCAGACGCCGCTCGAGGACGTGGTCACGGCATACGAGCGGGCTGGCGCCGCCGCGCTGTCGGTGCTGACCGAGGAGACCCGCTTCGGCGGGCGCCTAGAGGATCTGGCGGCCGCCCGCGACTGTACGCGCCTGCCGATCCTGTGCAAGGACTTCATCGTCGAGGACTACCAGCTGCACGAGTCGCTGGCGGCCGGCGCTGACGCGATCCTGCTGATCGTCGCGGCGCTCGACCCGGACTTGCTGTCCGAGCTGCACCAGCTCGCCGTCAAGCTCGAGCTGGATGCGCTCGTCGAGGTGCACGACGCCCGCGAGCTGGCCGTCGCGCTCGAGCTCGGCGCCTCGATCATCGGCGTCAACAACCGCGACCTCGCGACCCTGCAGGTGGACACCGCCCGCGCGTTCGAGCTACGCCGCCAGATCCCGGACGGGACGCTGGTCGTCGCCGAGTCCGGGCTCAGCCATCGCGCCGAGCTCGAGCAGCTCGCTACCGCCGGGGTCGACGCGGTGCTGGTCGGGGAGGCGTTGATGCGGGCGCCTGACATCGAGGCGGCGTGCCGCGAGCTGACCGGCGTCGGCGCCTGAGCCGGCGGCACGCGCGTCCCGATCGCGAGCCACGCGCCGGCGTCCGGCGCGCGCCGGTTGCGTGCCCCGCGTATCTACGATGTGGGCGTGGCCGCCTCGCACACGTGCATCAAGTTCTGCGGGATCACCCGCCTCGAGGACGCCGAGCTGGCGGTGTCGCTGAACGCCTGGGCGATCGGGATGATCCTGTGGCCGGACTCGCCGCGTGCCGCCGACCCAGCCGTCGCCGCTGAGATCGCCGCCGCGGTCAGGCGCAAGCTCGAGGTCGTGGGGGTGTTCGTCGATCCGACGCTGGAGGAGGTGACGCAGGCGGCCGACGCGATCGGGCTGACCGCGATCCAGCTGCACGGGCGCGAGGGTCCGGCGTTCTGCGCCGAGATCGCCCGCCGCACCGGCTGCCGCGTGATCAAGGCCGCGCGCGTCCGCAGCGGCGCCGACATCCAGGCGCTGGCCCCGTTCCACACCGACTTCCACCTGCTTGACAGCTACGTGCCCGGCCGTCCCGGCGGCACCGGCGAGACGTTCGCCTGGGAGCTGGCCGCGGTGGCCCGCACGCAGCGCGTGCCGGTGATCCTCAGCGGCGGCCTCACGCCCGGCAACGTCGCCGCGGCGATCCGCGCCGTGCACCCGTACGCGGTCGACGTCGCCAGCGGCGTGGAGACCGCCCCTGGACGCAAGCACCCCGAGTCGATGCGCGCGTTCGCCGCCGCCGTCGACGAGACCGCCGCCGTCGGCGCTCGCTGATGGCGACGGTCGAGCATCGCTTCGGCCCGTACGGCGGCCAGTACGTGCCGGAGACGCTGATGCCGGCGCTGACCGAGCTCGAGCAGGCGTGGGTCGAGGCGGCGGCGGACTTGGGGTACCGCCGCCGCCTACAGGCGCTGCTGCGCGACTACGTCGGGCGTCCGTCGCCGCTGTACCTGGCCGAGCGCCTCAGCGACGCGGCCGGCCACCCGGTCTACCTGAAGCGCGAGGACCTCAACCACACCGGCGCCCACAAGATCAACAACGCGCTCGGGCAGTGCCTGCTGGCCCAGCGGATGGGCAAGCACCGGATCATCGCCGAGACCGGCGCCGGTCAGCACGGGGTCGCGACCGCCACCGCGTGCGCGCTGCTGGAGCTCGACTGCGTCGTCTACATGGGCACCGAGGACATGCGCCGCCAGCGGCCGAACGTGCAGCGGATGCAGCTGCTGGGGGCGAGGGTCGAGGAGGTCGACGCCGGCGCCCGCACGCTCAAGGAGGCGGTATCGGCGGCGATCCGCGACTGGGTCGAGAACGTCGAGCACTCGCACTACGTGATCGGCTCGTGCGTCGGGCCGGCGCCGTATCCGGCGCTGGTGCGCGAGCTGCAGCGCGTGATCGGCGACGAGGCGCGCGCCCAGGTGCTGGCGCAGGCCGACCGGCTGCCGGCGCGCGTGATCGCGTGCGTCGGCGGCGGCTCCAACGCGATCGGCATGTTCGCCGGCTTCTACGACGACGCCGACGTGCAGCTGATCGGGGTGGAGGCGGCCGGCGAGGGGCTCGACAGCGGCCGCCACGGCGCGCCGCTGACCGCCGGCGGCCCGGCGGGCGTGCTGCACGGCTCGTTCTCGGCGCTGATGCAGGACGGCGACGGCCAGATCCTCGAGGCGCACTCGATCTCGGCCGGCCTCGACTACCCCGGCACCGGCCCCGAGCACGCGTGGCTGCGCGACTCCGGCCGGGCCCGGTACGAGGCGGTCACCGACCGGCAGGCGCTCGACGCGTTCGTGCTCGTGGCGCGGCTCGAGGGGATCATCCCGGCGCTCGAGAGCGCGCACGCGCTGGCCTGGGTGCTGGGGCCGGGTGGGGCTGAGCACAGCGAGCTGGACGTGGTCTGCCTGTCGGGGCGCGGCGACAAGGACCTGGCCGAGGTGCTCGCTCACCTCGGCGACTCGTGAGCTGAGTCGGGCGGCGTGGAGGGCGGCGAGATGACGGGCTCGGAGCGGATCGCCGTGGCGTTCGCCACGGCGCGCGCGGCCGGGCGCCGCGCGGCGCTGATGCCCTACCTGATGGGGGGCTACCCGAGCCTCGGGGCGTCACGGACCGTGCTTTCCCAGTACGCCGAGGGCGGCGCCGACCTGATCGAGCTTGGGATCCCGTTCTCCGACCCGTTGGCGGACGGACCGGTGATCCACGCCGCCGCGGTGGCGGCGCTGCGCGGCGGGGTCCGGGTGGGGGACGCCCTGGGCCTGGCCCGCGAGGGCCAGGCCCAGGGCGTCCCCGTGATCGTGATGTGCTACGCCAACCCGATCTTCGCGCGCGGGCTCGACAGCTTCATCGAGCTGCTCGTGGGCGCCGGGGCAAGCGGCCTGATCGTCCCCGACCTGCCGTTCGAGGAGGCGCCCGCCGCCGTCGAGGCGTGCGACGCGGCCGGGATCGCGCTGGTGCCGCTGGTCGCCCCGACCACCCCCGACGAGCGCCTCGCGAAGATCGGCGCCCGCGCCCGCGGCTTCCTCTACACGGTCTCGCTGACCGGCACGACCGGCGAGCGAGCGTCGCTCGACGGGACGCTGCCGGCGGTGCTCGCGCGGGCCCGCGCGAGCACCGCCGTGCCGGTGGCGGTGGGGTTCGGGATCGCCACCCCGGAGCACGCGGCGGCGGCGGCGGACGCGGGCGCGGACGGAGTGATCGTCGGCTCACGCCTGGTTCGCGCGGCGGCGGACGACCCGGACGGCGTGTGCGCGCTCGTCGCGTCGTTCGCGGCGGCCCTGCGGAGCGACTGACTCGGCTAGCATCCAGCGGCGATGGGCGTGATCGTCACCGCAACCGTCGGCCTCGTCATCTGGATCGTCCTGTGGGCGCTGAAGGTCTCAGGATTCGACGCGATCATGATCGCGATCGCGCTGGTCCTGATCGCGACCGGGGTGCGCAACGTCGTGCCGCACCTGGTTCGCCGGCGCCGCTAGCGCGAGACTCAGGTGCTTCGACGACGCAGACCGCGGGTGGCCCGCTGGAGCGCTTGCGTGCTCGTGGCAACCGCCGTCGCCGGCTGCACCAGCTCAAGCTCGTCGTCGAGCAGCGCGGTGCTCGCCAAGGGCCAGACGCTGGTCATCTACCTGAGCGAGCCATCCTCGCCAAATCCCGTGCAGCAGCAGGTGGGGGAGGCCGAGCAGCTCGGCTGCCGCCAGCTCGCCGGCAGCATCCCTGGGACCAGCCGCTCCGTCAAGTGCGAGCTGCTGCGCGCCGGCGAGCTGTCAGCTCACGCGCGCACGGCAATCCAGAACGAGAGCGCGATCGCCTACGTGGGGGAGATCGAGCCGGGGACCTCCGAGCAGAGCGTCGGGATCACCAACGCGCTCGACCTGCTCGAAGTTAGCCCGACCGACACGGCAATCGAGCTGACCCGCGCAACCGCCGCGGTCCCGGGAGCGCCGGGCATCTACTACGAGACCGCCGGCACCTACGGGCGCACGTTCGCGCGGCTGGCTCCGAGCAGCGCCGAGGAGGCGACCGCCCAGGCGACCGAGATGAAGGCGCTCGGCGTCCACAGCCTGTACATCGCCACCCAGCCGGGCAGCGACTACGGCATGGCGCTGGCCGCCGCGCTGCGTGGGGCCGCATCGGCCGCGTCGATCTCTGTGACCGCCAGCGAGTCGAGCGCGGACGCGCTGTTCTACGCCGGCAACTCGGCCGCCGGCGCCACCGGCTTCGCGGCCGCGGCCGCCGGCTCGGCGTCGCACGCGCGTCTGTTCCTGCCCTCGGCGTTCGCCGGGCTGGCGTTCGGCTCGGGTCCGTGGCGCTCGTTCCGTGGCGTGTACGTGTCGACGCCGGCGCCCGCGGCGGGGGCAGACACCAGCTTCCTCTCGCTGTTCCGCTCCCAGTACGGAGCAACGCCGGCGCCCGAGGCGGCGTTCGGCTACGCCGCGATCGAGGCGATCGTGCACGTGCTCCGCGAGGCCGGCAAGTCCGCCGACGACCGGACCACCGTCGTGCACGACTTCCACACGGAGCTGAAGGGCTTCAGCTCCGCGGTCGGCACGATCTCGATCGACGGCGACGGCAACTCCAGCCTCGGGGCGAGCGCGTTCCGCTTCAGCCAGCTGCGCGACGGCACGCTGGTGCCACTGCGCTCGAGCTGACGCCGGGATCCCGCTCACACACGCTCCAGCACACGCTGGCATTACGCTGGCAGCTGATGCGTTCGCCCGCTCGGCTTTCCGTCCGATCCTCGGCGCTCGCCGTGACCGCTGTCTGCGCGGGGCTGCTCGGCGGCTGCGCCGGCGGCGCCCATCACCACCGCGCGCCGGCGCGCACGTCGCGTACGCAGGCGCACGTCCTCGACGTGTACTCGAGCCTGCCGCTGAGCGGGCCCGCCGCCGCGCAGGGACGCTCGCTCGTGCGCGGCATCGGCCTGGCGTTGCGCCAGTCCGGCGGTCGCGCCGGGCCGTTCAGGATCCGCTATCGCTCGCTCAGCGACGCCGCGCGCGGCCACGGCACGTGGGACGCGAGCTGGGCTGCCAACAACGCTCGCAAGGTCGCGATCGATCCCGCCGCGGTGCTGTACATCGGGGAGCTCGCGTCGGCGGCGACCGAGGTGTCGCTGCCGATCCTCAACCAGGCCGGGATCCCCCAGCTGAGCCCGTGGAGTCCGTACGTCGGCCTCACCCGGGCGGTTCCCGGCGTGATCCCCGCGAACGAGCCAGGCCGCTTCTACCCGACGAACACCGACACGTTCCTGCGGCTGGCCCCCGACGCCGCCGTCGAGGCCGGCGCGATTCTGCTCGCCGTCCACGACGCCGGCTGCTCGCGCCTGGCGGTGCTGCGCTCGGTCGGGACGCGTGGCTACGGTCAGGAGCTGGCCGGGTTGCTGGCGCTCGAGCACAGTCGCTTCGGGATCCAGATCGTCTCGAACGCAGCACTGCCCGCGCCGGGGGTTGCGGTCAGGCGTTACCTGCTGAGCCTGCACACGGCGACGACGCAGTGCGTCGCGTACGTGGGGCTGCCGTCGACGCCCGCGGCGATCGTGCTCGCCGCGATCCACGCGGAGCTGCCGCTGGCGCCATTCGTCGCCTCGGGCGAGCTGTGTGGCGCGGTATCGGCGCGTCCGGCGGAGCGGGCGCTGTTTGCCGCCGCCACCGGCACGAGCCTGCGCTGCATGCTCCCGGCGGTGCCGCCCGGCCTGGCGGCCGGGGCGCGGTTGCTGAGCGCCTGGCGCCGTGCCTACGGTGCCGGCAGCCGGCCCGGCGTGTGGGGGACGTATGGATACACCGCGATGGAGCTGAGCCTGAAGGCGATCGCGGGGCTCGGCGTGCACGTCGATCAGCGCAGCCGGCTGCTGCGGGCGCTGCTCGCGTCGCGCCTGCGCGACACGCCGCTGGGCGACGTGAGCTTCGACGCCGCCGGCGACTCGTCGGTGCGCGCCTACGGCCTGTATCGGGTGCGCCCGCTCGCGCCGCCGCTGCTCGTGCGGGTGCTCGAGCCGTCGATCAGCGCTAGCGGCCTCGGCTGAGCGGGGCGGACCGCGGGGCCTCGGCTCGGCAGCGGCGACGCTCTGGAGTGGACGGGCCCGGCGATCCGCCGGGCCGCCCGGGCGTGCCCCAAGCCGCCCGGGCGGGATCAACGGAGCGTCCCCGCGCTGGCGGCGCGCTGCAGTGTTCGGGCGGTCACCTGCTGGGTGATGTGGGCGATCGTCGCCAGCGGGCGTTCGCTGATGTCCTCCCAGGTGAAGCGGTCCAGGAGGATGCCGTGGGCGGCGAACACCCGGTCCTTGGTCCGGTCGCGTCGCCACGCGCGGCGGCTGCTGTGGAAGGCGTAGCTGTCGAACTCGACCACGTAGGCCGCCTCCCGCCAGTAGAAGTCACCGGTGAAGCCGAGCAGCGGCGCCTGCATCTCTGGCACCTGCAGGCCGGCCGCGAGGATCATCGCGCGGAGCCGCTCCTCGGCCTCCGAGCGGGTCACCGACGTGGCGCGGCCGGGGTCGAGCAGGGCGGCCAGGACGCTCGCCCCGTGCCGGCCGGTGGCGACCCGCTCGAGCTGCTCGTGGAGCTTGGTGCGGCTCGTGGCCCTGATCGCCAGCGCCTCGTCGAGCGCCAGCTCGAGCTCGCGCGGCCCGGCGACGTCGGCCAGCTCGAGCAGCGCCCGCGCCGGCCTCGTGACCGGCAGGCCCCGGTAGATCGTCGTCTGGTCGGGGGTGAGGCTATCGCTGCGGTGGACGCGGATGCCGGGGCGCGTCTTGCCGTGACGTCCCTCGAGCGTCGTTACGTCAACCTCGTCGGGCGCCTGCCGTGCGAGCTTCCAGAGCCACACGGCGCTCCGATGGGTGAGCAGCGAACGGTCGCCGCAGGCCAGCAGCGCGGCGGTCTCATCGCCGAGCTCGACCCGGCCCGGATGTCCGACCGCATAGACCGCGCGCTGAACGACGTGCAGCGAGCCTCGGCTCACGCGAGTGCGGATCATCCTGGGCGTCATCCCGATCGCCTCGAGCTGGTGGCGGGCGACGCGACCCCGCTGGGCGGCCGCGATCGCGGCGATCCGCTGTTCCAACGGCCCTGAGACGACCATAAAGTCGCGCACCCCCAGCACGCGGACGGGGTGGGCGAAGCTTTGGTCGCTGACGGGCACATTTCGCGGCGACCCCCCGCCGACGCGCGGGGTCGGCGAAGTTATGGTCGCTTCGCGCGGTGCGTTTCGGCCGGCGCTCGTCGTCATTGCCATATAAGAGGCCCGAGCCACACCGGAATCACCCCCTCGCCCGGCGAAGTCACGAAACCGGTGCGGTTCGTCACACACCTGTCACATCAGCCGCCGGTAGCGCTCGCGGCCGAGGTAGCCTCAGCCCAGGACGTGTCCGACGAGCTTTTCCTGATCGACGGCAACAGCCTCGCCTACCGGGCGTTCTTCGCGCTGCCCGAGTCGATCGCCACCTCCACCGGCGTCCCCACCAACGCGATCTTCGGGTTCGCCTCGATGCTCGTCAAGATCCTCACCGACTACGGGCCGAAGGCGACCGTGGTCGTGTGGGACGCCGGCTACACCGGTCGCAAGGAGGTGTTCCCGGACTACAAGGCCCAGCGATCGTCGCGCCCCGACCTGCTCAAAGAGCAGTGGCCGAGCTTCGAGCCGCTGGTGGACGCGTTTGGATATCGCAACCTCAGGGTCGAGGGGTTCGAGGCGGACGACGTGATCGCGTCGATCGCCGAGCGCGCCCACGACGGCGACGACGGCGGCGATCCGATCAACGTGATGGTCGTCACCGGCGACCGCGACGCCTACCAGCTGGTCGACGACCACACCCGGATCATGACCACCAGCCGCGGCATCACCGACACGCGCGTGTACGACCGCGACGGCGTCGTCGAGCGCTACGGGATCCCGCCCGAGCTGGTGCCGGACTTCATCGGCCTGAAGGGCGACACGTCCGACAACATCCCCGGCGTCCCCGGGATCGGCGACAAGACCGCCGCCGAGCTGCTGCAGCGGTTCGGCTCGCTCGAGGCGGTGCTCGATCACGTCGACGAGATCTCCGGCGCCAAGCGCAAGCAGAACCTGACCGACCACGCCGAGCAGGCGCGCGTCAGCAAGCGGCTGGCGACGATCAAGCGCGACGTGCCGGTCGAGCTCGACCTGGTCAGCCTCGTCGCCGAGCAGCCGGACCGCTCGAGGCTGCGCGACACCTTCCGCCAGTTCGAGCTGCGCGAGCCGTTGCGCCGCCTCGAGGAGGCGCTCGGCTCCGCTGATGCGGCGGCGCCCGCGCCGGCCGCTGCGCCCGGC
>JASHQV010000210.1 GCA_030038955.1 Solirubrobacteraceae bacterium | reverse complement strand
CCGCAGCGCCTCCGCGCGCCATGGTCATCCGCTCACCAAGCTGCTCGCGGCGAAGGCTGCCGCCAAGAAGACGACCACCGGCACGGCCACGAAGGACGCGAGGACGACGACCACAGCCGCCGCCAAGACCACCACCTCTACGACCACGACCACCGTCAGCACGGTGCTCGGTGCGTCGGGTGACGGCTCCACATCCGACGACACCGGTGGCGCCGCGATCGCGCCACCGTCTGCTTCCGGAAGCGCGAGCAACCCCGACGCCACATCGACCTCGACCAGCACCACCACCTCGGCGACCACGACCACCACCACGCCAACCACCACCTCGACGACCACCACCCCGACCAGCACGACGCCGACGACCACCACCCCCTCGTCGAACGGCAGCTCCGGGTCGGGTGGCGGGTAGTGATCGACTTCGACCACTTCCAGCAGGTCGACATGCGGGTCGGCCGGGTGCTCACCGTCGACGGCTTCCCCGAGGCGCACGTCCCCGCCTGGAAGCTGACGATCGACTTCGGTCCCGAGCTCGGGACGAGGCGCTCCTCGGCTCAGATCACGCACTACTCGCGCGAGCAGCTGCTCGACAGCCTGGTCGTGGCGGTGGTCAACTTCCCGCCCCGGCAGATCGGGCCGTTCATGTCCGAGGTGCTCGTGCTCGGCGCACTTGACGACCAGCTCGGCGTGGTGCTGCTGCGTCCCGACCGGGACGCAGCAGCGGGCGACCGGATCGGCTGAGCCGGCGCCGGCTACGCCCCGTAGGCAGCCATCAGACCGGCGTACGCCCGGTCCTCGCCGAACTTCCCGCGCGCCAGCTCCAGGGCCGCCTCGCCGCAGCTACGGCGGCCCTGCTGGTCGCTCCACAGCGCCCCGAGCCGCGCCGCCCAGGCGCCGGCGTCGCCGGCCGGAAGCACCTCGCTAGGCGGCACCATCTCCGGCAGGCCACCGCGGTCAGAGACGAGCACCGGCAACCCCGCAGCGAGCGCCTCGAGCACCGAATATGGGCAGGCCTCCTCGCACCGCGACGGCGCCAGCGCCACGCCCGCCTGCGCGCGCAGGTTCGCCAGCTCCGCCGGCTCGACCCACCCGGCGAAGCGCACGTCACCACCGGCCGCCAGCCCGCGCAGACGCTGCTCGTCGGGTCCCCGGCCGGCCACCACCAGCGGCACGCCCGCGCTCAGCGCCGCCCGGATCGCCGTGTCGAAGCCCTTCTCCGCGACGAGCCGACCCGAGACCAGCGCGAAGCTGCCGTCGCCGGCCCGGGAGCGCTCGACGGGCGCGGGCGCGAAGCTCGGCACGACCGTCACCCGCTCGTCCGGGAGCCCGTGGGCGTGCAGCAGCTGCCCGTGGGCCTCGCTCAGCACGAGCAGCCGGTCGGCGAGCCCGAGCAGCCGCGCCTGCTGGGTCGCCAGCGCCGCCGCGTACACGGCCGACTCCGGCAGGCTCCCGCGGCAGCGGTGCACCACCCCCGGCAGCGTGTCGCGCCCGCGGCACCGGTGGCAGGGCGCGCCGTCGCGGAAGGCGACCCCGATCATGCAGTACAGGCGGAAGTTGTGGAGCTGCAGGACGGTGCGCGCGCCCTGGCGGCGGGCCGCCGCCAGGGCGCGCCACCCGAAGCGGGGATGCAGGTTGTGAGCGTGGACGACGTCGGCGCGCAGCATCCGCACGGCGCGCTCCACCGCGGCCTCCTGATCGCCACCGCGCAGCAGCGCCCGCGCCGCGCGCTCGCGGCTGAGGCCGCCGCTCGCGCGCTCCAGCAGCTCCACCGTGTGTCCCCGGCGGCGCAGCAGCGAGGCGATCTCGGCGACGGCGCGCTCCTCGCCGCCTTCCATCCGGTAGCGGTTGTGGATCAGCAGCACCCTCATCGCCGGCAGCGTTGGTCGTGGGGCAGGATCGACATCATCGTGTGCGGATTCTGGCAACGTGCACGCCGATGCCAGTGGCGCTGCTGACTCCCAACCTGCCCGGCTACCGGCTGCCGCTGTATGAGCGGCTGGCGCGCGACCACGGCGTCGAGGTGCTGTGCTACGGCGGCGGCGAGCGCTACGTACCCGTCTGGTTCGGCGATCTCGAGCGGCAGCTGCGCGAGGCGCGGTTCCCGGCGCGACGGCTGGCCGGCGGCGCCCGCGAGGCTTACTGGCTGGGGCGCCACTACGACGCGGTGATCGCCCCCTATGCCGGCGGCGAGATCCTCCCCGCCGCCTACCTCGGCGCCCACCGCCACGGCCGCCCGTTCGTGCTGTGGGCGTCGGTGTGGGCGCAGCCGTGGTCGCTGTGGAACGTGCTCGCGCTGCCGCTGGTCGTGCGCATCTACCGGGACGCGGACGCGGTCGTCGCGTACGGCGAGCACGTGCGGCGATTCGTCGCGCGGATCCGCGGACGCGACGACGACGTGTTCGTCGCCCCTCAGGCGGTCGAGCCGGACGTGTTCGGGCGTGCGGTCGACGACGAGCAGATCGCCGCATTCCGCGCGCGACACGAGCTGCCGCCGGCGCCGCTGGTCGCGTACGTCGGGCGTCTGGTGCCCGAGAAGGGGGTCGACGTGCTGCTCGATGCCTGGGAGCTGCTGGCGCCCGACGCAACCCTGCTGGCGATCGGCGACGGACCGCTGCGCAATCGCTGCCGCCGCACCGCCGGCGTGCAGCTGCTCGGCCCACTCGACCGCCGGGAGCTGCCGCCCGCGTACGCCGCCAGCGAGTTCCTGGTGCTGGCCTCGATCGCCACCCGGCGCTTCCGCGAGCCGTGGGGACTCGTCTGCAACGAGGCGATGCTGCAGGCGCGGCCGGTGCTGGCGACGACCGCGGTGGGGGCGGTCGCCGGCGGGCTCGTTCGCGACGGGGAGACC
>JASHQV010000209.1 GCA_030038955.1 Solirubrobacteraceae bacterium | reverse complement strand
GCGCCCGGCACGCTCAGGGCCACGGGCAGCTCCCGCCACTTGAAGCTGACGCCGCCGGCGGCCAGCACAGGATCCTCGGCGTCATAGCGCGCGACGGTCTCGGCTGCGCACAGGGCCACCAGCGCCGGGCGGTCCCAGACCACGTCGATCCGCGCCCGGCCCATGAACTCGGCGAGCACGCCCTCGAGGTCGCGCTGAGAGTCGTAGGTCGCGTGGTGATCGAGCTCGGCGCTCGTCAGCACCGCGATCTCGGGGTCGAGCGCCAGCAGCGAGCGGTCCGACTCGTCGGCCTCGATCACGATCCACTCGCCGCTCGCCCAGCCGGCGTTGGTGCCGGTCGTGCTCAGCTCGCCCCCGACCACGTAGGCGGGATCGAAGTCGCACCCCTGCAGCGCGTGGACGATCATCGCAGTCGTCGTCGTCTTGCCGTGGGTGCCGGTGACTGCGAGGCAGCGCTTGAGCGCCGCCAGCTCGCCCAGCAACGCGGATCTGTGCAGCTCGCGTGCGCCGGTCGCACGGGCGGCGACCCGCTCCGGGTTGTCGGCCGGCACCGCGCTCGAATACACGACTTCGGCCCCCTCGGGGACGTGCTCGGCGGCATGGGTTCCGAGCAGCGGGACGATCCCGTGCGAGCGCAACTCGACGAGGTAGCTCGTGTCGTTGCGGTCAGAGCCGGTCACCGAGGCGCCCAGCTCGGCGGCGATCAGCGCCAGGCCGCTCATCCCGGCGCCGCCGATGCCGACGAAGTGCAGTCGCCGGCCCGTCCAGGCGGCGGCGCTCAACGGTAAGCCTTCCCGGCGCTCCGGCCGATAAGCGATTCGACGTCCGCCTCGCAAAACGACACTCGCTCAGACTATTGACTCATTCGATCAGGCTTCGTTGCGGCATCGCCACGCTTGCGGCGCTCGCCGCGGCAGCTGCTGCCACCGCCGGCGGCACCGCCGCCTCCGCCTCCGTCTCTCGCCCGCTCGCACGTGCGTCCGGCGGCTACGGCTGCTCGGATCCATACAGGTCGATCCCCCGCGATCCCAGCAACCCGCTGATGCTGTCGCCTGCGCCGCCCGCCGGCGACCCGCTGCGCGGCGCGCAGTTCTTCGTCGACGGACCCCGCCACGGCTTGGCGGCGGGCGCGATCGCGCATCTGCTGGGGATCGACCGCGGAACCCAGATTGGGCATCCGCTCCCGAGCTTCACCGACAGCGAGTCGTGGGCTCAGTTCTCCACGTACGTGGCCAGACGGCTGCCGCACGTCAGCGCCAGCGTCGCGTTCAAGATCAGGATGCTCGAGAAGATCGCCTCCGAGCCCGAGACCCAGCGGATCAGCGCCTACTCTGAGGGCGGCAGCCCGGAGGGCGTCTACAAGCAGACGGTGAAGCTGTTCTGCCACAACTTCACCGCCGATCCGGGAACGATCCCGATCATCAACACCTACTTCCTGCACGGCACCCTGCACGGTTGTCCATCGACCGGCGAGATCGACCACTACCGGCCCAAGTTCAAGCGCCAGATCGACGCGATCGCGCGGGCCACGGGCAGCCGCCCGGTCGTGTTCCTGCTCGAGCTGGACTATCTCGGCTCCTCCGGCTGCATCGCCAAGCACGGCGGGCTGCCGGCGTGGGAGTCGCTGATGCGCTTCGAGGTCTCGAAGCTCGGCGCGCTGCCGCACGCGGTCGTGTACATCGAGGGCGGCTACTCGGATGCCAACCGCCCGCGGTACACGGCCCGGGCGCTCAACCGCAGCGATATCTCCGAGGCCGCCGGCTTCTACACGAACGACACCCACGAGCAGTGGACGACGCACGAGATCGCCTGGGGCGACAAGGTCTCGCGGATGGCTCACGGCGCGCACTTCATCGTCTCGACCGCGCAGAACGGGCGCGGGCCGAAGCTCAACCCGCATCCGACGACGCAGGGCGTCGAGGACCTGTGCAACCCGCCCGGTCGCGGTCTCGGCCCGAAGCCCAACACCGACACGGGGTTTGGCAACGTCGACGCGTTCCTGTGGGCGATCGTGCCCGGCAACAGCAGCGGCCACTGCAATGGTGGCCCCTCCGGCGGGACCTTCTGGCCGGCCCGCGCGATCGGCCTGGCCGAGCGGGCGCAAGGCAAGCTCGGCCCGCACTACGCCGCGGATCGGTACTGAGCTTCTGCCCGCACGCCGCCGCGGATCGGTGCTGAGTTTCGGCCCGCGGCCCCGTCGCCGTAACTCCCGCGGGTCGAAGATCGACTGACTGTCAGTCGATCTTCGACCCGCGGCCCGCCGCGCGCAGCAGCTCGGCGGCGACCTCCGCGGCCGCCTGCGGCTTCGCCAGCGCGGCGGCGGCCCGCCCCATCGCGGCCAGTCGCTCAGGATCGGCGAGCAGGCTGCAAACCTCGTCGGCCAGGCGACGAGCGCTCAGCTCGCCGTCGGGGATGACCACGGCGGCGCCGGCGTCGGCCATGTAGCGGGCGTTGGCGGTCTGGTGGCCGGCCGTCGCGTACGGGTATGGGATCAGCACCGACGGCCGGGCGGCGGCGGCGATCTCGAACACCGAGCCGCCGGCCCTGGCGACGACCAGGTCGCTGGCGGCGAGCGCCGCGGCGAAGCCGTCGACGTAGCCGCGCAGGTCGTAGTGCGGGCCGGGGGCGGTCAGCTCCGGCAGGTCGCGGTCGCCGGCGGCGTGCAGCACCCGGATCCCGGCCCAGCCGTCGCCGGCGAATGCCGCGATCGCGGCGAGGTTGATCGAGCGGGCTCCCTGCGATCCCCCGAACACCAGCACGCACGTCTCCTCGGGGCCGATCCCGAACCGCTTGCGCGCGCCGGCGCGGTCGCCGAACGGAGGTGGCACCGGCCGCCCCGTGACGAGGTAGCGCTCGCCTTCGCGGGCGGGCAGCGCGAACGCCAGGCACAGCC
>JASHQV010000208.1 GCA_030038955.1 Solirubrobacteraceae bacterium | reverse complement strand
CCGAACCACATGCTGTCGGTGACCGACGTGCCCGACGACGTGCGTGGCCGGGCGATGGTCGTCCGCAAGCTCGCGATGCTGCCGGTCGAGTGCGTCGTGCGCGGCTACATCACCGGCTCGAGCTGGAAGTCCTACGAGGCTACCGGCGCGGTCTCGGGCGTCCAGCTGCCCCCCGGGCTGCGCGAGTCAGACCAGCTGCCGGCGCCGATCTACACCCCGTCGACGAAGGCCAACGTCGGCCACGACGAGGCGATCGACTTCGAGCGCACGGTCACGCTCGTCGGCGACCGTGCGCTCGCCGAGCGCCTGCAGCGCACCGCGGTCGCGGTCTACCAGCACTGCGCCGAGCACGCCCGCGGGCGCGGGATCATCATGGCCGACACGAAGTTCGAGTTCGGCCGTGACTCCGCCGGCGAGCTGACGCTCGGCGACGAGGTCTGCACGCCCGACTCCTCGCGCTTCTGGCCCGCCGACGGATACGAGCCGGGCCACGGGCAGCCGAGCTTCGACAAGCAGTTCGTGCGCGACTGGGCCTCCGGAACCGGCTGGGACCGCAACCCGCCAGCGCCCGCGATCCCCGACGACGTCGTCACGCGTACGCGCGAGAAGTACATCGACGCCTACGAGCGGATCACCGGCCTTCCATTCTCCGACTGGTTGAGCAGGACCGGCGCGTCTGCATGAGCCGCTGATGCGCGCCCGCGTGCTCGTCAGACCCAAGGCCGGCATCCTCGATCCCCAGGGCCAGGCCGTCGAGCGCGCGCTGCCGGCGCTCGGCTTCACCGGCGCCAGCGACGTGCGCATCGGCCGCCTGATCGAGCTCGACGTCGAGGACCCCGAGCAGCTGCCGGCGATCTGCGAGCGGCTGCTGGTCAACCCGCTGATCGAGGACTACGAGATCATCGCCCGATGAAGTTCGGGATCGTCCGCTTCCCCGGCAGCTGCGACGACGTCGACGCGCTGGACGCCGCCGCGCGCGTGGGCGACGCCGAGCTGCTGTGGTATCGCGACCGGGACCTGCGCGGCGCCGATGCGATCGTCATCCCCGGGGGCTTCTCCTACGGCGACTACCTACGCGCCGGCGCGATCGCGCGGTTCGCGCCGGTGATGGAGGCGGTCATCGAGTTCGCCGCCGCAGGCGGACTCGTGCTCGGCATCTGCAACGGCTTCCAGGTGCTATGCGAGGCGGGGCTGCTGCCCGGTGCACTGCTGTGCAACACCTCGCTGCGGTTCGTCTTCCGCCAGGTGCTGGTCGACGTCGCCGACCCGCACACGCCGTTCACGCGTGCCGCGCCGCCGCGCCTGTCGCTCCCGGTCAAACACGCGACCGGGCGCTACTACTCGCCGGAGCCGGTGCGGGTCGTGCTCCGCTACGCACCGGGCGAGAACCCGAACGGCTCTCAGGACGAGATCGCCGGCGTCTGCAACGAGGCGGGCAACGTGCTCGGGCTGATGCCGCATCCCGAGCACGCCGTCGACCCGCTCACCGGATCGACCGACGGACTGGCCATCTTCGAATCGATCAGGGCGCATGTCGGCGACCTCGTCCAGGCATAGAGGGCTCTCCGGGGACAGTCAGCGGAACGCCGCTAGACACCGCGAGCTCGGCCTCAGCGACCACGAGTACGAGCTGATCGTCACGCGGCTGGGACGCGAGCCAAATGAGGTCGAGCTGGCGATGCTGTCGCTGATGTGGTCGGAGCACTGCGCCTACAAGCACTCCAAGCGCTTGCTCCGCCGGCTGCCCACGGACGGCCCTCGGGTGCTCGCCGGCCCGGGCGAGAACGCCGGCGCGCTCGACCTCGGCGGCGACCTCGCGCTCGTCTTCAAGGTCGAGTCCCACAACCACCCGACCGCCGTCGAGCCGTTCCAGGGGGCTGCCACCGGCGTCGGCGGCATCCTCCGCGACGTGTTCGCGCTCGGCGCGCGCCCGATCGCGGTGCTCGACTCGCTGCGATTCGGCGACCCTTCGAGCTCCGAGCGCTCGCGCTACCTGCTCGAGCAGACGGTCGCCGGGATCGGTCACTACGGCAACTCGATCGGCGTACCCACGGTCGGCGGCGAGATCTACTTCGATCCGAGCTACGAGCAGAACTGCCTCGTCGACGCGATGTGCGTCGGGCTCGGGCCGCGCCGGCGGCTGATCCGCTCGGCTGCCGCCGGCCCCGGCAACGTGCTCGTGCTGCTCGGGGCGCTGACCGGCCGCGACGGCATCGGGGGGGCCTCGGTGCTGGCCTCGAGCGAGCTTGGGGACGGCGACGAGGCGAAGCGCCCGTCGGTGCAGATCGGCGACCCGTTCGCCGAGAAGAAGCTGCTCGAGTGCTGCCTCGAGCTGCTCGACCGCGGGCTGTTGATCTCGCTGCAGGACCTCGGCGCCGCCGGGCTCACCTCGGCGGCCTCGGAGATGGCCAGCAAGGGCGGCGTCGGCGTCGACATCGACGTCGGCAGCGTGCCGCTGCGCGGGCCCGGCATGGCCCCGTTCGAGATCATGGTGTCGGAGTCCCAGGAGCGGATGCTGTGCGTGGTCGCGCCCGACCGCGTCGCCGCGGTGCTCGACGTGTGCGAGCGCTGGGAGACGCTCGCCACGCCGGTCGGCAAGATCACCGAGCGGGGGGCGGGCGCCCGCTTCCGCGTGCTCGACCACGGCGATTCCGTGGGCGAGCTTCCGGTCGCGCTGCTGGTCGACGAGTGCCCGCTGTACGAGCTGCAGCCGGCGGCGCCGCAGTCGTCTTTGTACCCCGGGACGGCGCCGGTGCTGAGCCCCAAGCCAGCACCGGCGGAGATCCTGCTGGCGCTGCTGCGGAGCCCCAACATCGCCTCACGCCGCCCCGTGTTCGAGCAGTACGACCCGGTTGTCCAGTCGCGCACGGTGCGGCGACCCGAGCAGGCCGACGCCGCCGTGCTCGCGCTCGCGCCACCCGATGCCGGGGCCGGCGCGATCGCCGTCTCGATCGACGGCAACGGCCGGCGCGTCGCCTGCGACCCGCGCGCTGGCGCCGCGGAAGCGGTGTTCGAGTGCGCCGCCAACCTCGCGTGCGTCGGCGCGGAGCCGCTCGGGCTGACCAACTGCCTGAACTTCGGAAACCCCGAGAAGCCCCACGTCGCCTGGCAGCTGCAGGAGGCGGTGGAGGGGCTGCGCGCGGCTTGCGAGGCGCTCGCGCTGCCGGTCGTCGGCGGCAACGTGTCGCTGTACAACGAGTCGCCCGACGGGCCGATCCTGCCGACCCCGGTGGTGGGGATCGTCGGCAAGCTCCCCGATGCCGCCCGCGCCGGGCAACTTGGGTTTGCCCGCGCGGGCGACGCGATCGCCCTGGTCGGGCCGTTCGCGCCGCGGCGGGCGGGCTCCGAGCTGGCGAGGCTTCAGGGCGAGGCACCCGCCGGCGCGCTCGCGCGCAAGCACGTGCCCGCCGTGCTCGAGGCGCACGCGCAGGTCCGGTCGATGGTCCGCTCTGGGGCGCTGCGCAGCGCCCACGACGTCGCCGAGGGCGGTCTCGCGGTGGCCGTTGCGGAGTGCTGCATCGCCGGCGGGGTCGGCGCGCGCGTGCGGCTTCCGGATGGGATTGACCCGTTCGGCGAGGACCTCGGCAGTGCGTTCGTCGTCTCCGGTGACCCGCAGGCGCTGGCGGGGCTGCCGCTGATCGGGGCGGTCGGGGGCGAGCGACTGGTGCTCGACGGGCTGCTCGAGATGGATGTCGAGGAGCTGCGAGAGGCATATGGTGGCGCGCTCGGGCAGCTGCTCCGCTGAGGCCGGTGGCGAAACCGTGCGGGCGACGAAGACTGCGGCTAGTCTTCAACTAGGCCTTCAAATGTCGTCGCCTGCCAACGATCATCGGGATGGGCCGCGAGACGAGTGCGGGGTGTTCGGGATCTACGCGCCCGACCAGGACGTGGCGCGCCTGACGTACTTCGCGCTGTTCGCGCTCCAGCACCGTGGGCAGGAGTCGGCCGGGATCGCGACCGCGCCGCGGGGCGGCGACATCCTCACGATCCGCGATCAGGGGCTCGTGCCGCAGGTGTTCAACGACCACATGCTGAGCTCACTCGCCGGCGACTTGGCGATCGGCCACGTGCGCTACTCGACGACCGGCTCGTCGGCGTGGGAGAACGCGCAGCCGATCTACCGCGCCGACCGCCGCACGATTGCGCTCGCCCACAACGGCAACCTGATCAACGCCGTCGAGCTGCACGCCGAGCTGCGTGGCCGCGACGTGCCGTTCAGCTCCACCTCGGACTCGGAGATCATCGCCGCGCTCTTGGCGACGCATCCGGCCGAGCGGATCGAGGACGCGGTCGCCGACGTGCTGCCGCGGCTGCGCGGCGCCTTCTCGACGGTCGTGATGACCGAGGACTCGGTGGTGGCGTTCCGTGACCCGCAGGGAGTGCGGCCGCTGTCGTTGGGCGTGATCGAGCAGGACGGCGTCGGGCCGGTCTACTGCGTCGCCAGCGAGACGTGCGCGTTCGACATCGTCGGCGCCCGCTTCCTGCGGGATGTGGCGCCCGGCGAGGTGGTCACGCTGAACGACGAGGGTGTGCAGTCGCGGATCATCGAGGATCGGGCCCGCCGGGCCTTCTGCGTGTTCGAGTACATCTACTTCGCCCGCCCCGACTCGCGCATGGGCGGGCAGCGACTGCAGGTCTCGCGGGCGCGAATGGGCGAGATCCTGTGGCGCGAGGCGCCGGTCGAGGCCGACGTCGTGATCCCGATCCCGGACTCCGGCAACGCCGCGGCGCGCGGGCTGGCGCGGGCGGCCGGCCTGCCCCAGGACGACGGCTTCATCAAGAATCGCTACGTCGGGCGGACGTTCATCCAGCCCGGCCAGCAGCTGCGGCGACTGGGGGTGCGCCTCAAGTTCAACCCGCTGCCCGAGGTCGTGGCCGGCAAGCGGCTGGTCGTCGTCGACGACTCGATCGTGCGCGGCAACACGACGCGCCAGAACATGCGGATGCTGCGCGAGGCGGGCGCCGCGGAGATCCACCTGCGGATCTCCTCGCCGCCGATCAAGCACCCGTGCCACTACGGGATCGACATGTCGACCTATGAGGAGATGATCGCCCACGGCCGCACGGTCGAGGAGATCGCCGCCGAGCTCGGCGTCGACTCGCTGCACTACCTGTCGCTGGAGGGGGTGTACGAGGCGGTCGGCGGCGAGCGCGGCTCGCACTGCGACGCGTGCTTCAGCGGGCAGTATCCGCTGGAGGGGAGCGAGGAGGCGAACGGCAAGTTCGCGCTCGAGCGGGCGCTGCCGCTGGCCGGCGTGCAGCGGCTGCCGTAGTGGCGATGCTGAACGTCGGTGTGCTCGCCTCGGGGACGGGCACGAACCTGCAGGCGCTGCTCGACTCCGTGCACGGGCGCGACGGCATCGAGATCGTTGCGGTCGGCTCCGACAAGCCGGGAGCGGGAGCGTTGGCGCGCGCGGGGGGGGCCGGCGTCCCGCAGCGGGTGTTCGCGACGGCCGACTTTCCCGACCGCGCGGTCCGCGACGTGGCGATGGCCGAGTGGCTGCTCGAACGCGGTGTGCGGCTGGTCGTGCTCGCGGGCTACATGCAGCTGCTCGCGCCGGCCTTCCTGGCTCGCTTCCCGCGCGCGGTGATCAACGTGCACCCGGCGCTGCTGCCCGCGTTTCCGGGGCTCGATGCGGTCGGGCAGGCGCTCGCCTACGGGGTCAAGGTGTTTGGCGTGACCGTGCACTTCGTCGACGAGGGGGTCGACAGCGGCCCAGTGATCCTGCAGCGGGCGGTCGAGCTGCCGCACGCACGCGACCGCGAGCAGGTGATGGAGCG
>JASHQV010000020.1 GCA_030038955.1 Solirubrobacteraceae bacterium | reverse complement strand
CGGGTGCGGTCGGCAAGGCCGATCAGCGCCGCGATCAGGCGCGCCTGGTCCGCCGGCGTCCGCAGCCACCTCCAGGTGGCCAGCTGCGGACTCTCCCAGAGGGCGCCGTGCCAGCGCGCCACCTGCGCCAGCAGATCCTCGATCTGGGCGGGCGTGACCGGCGTCGCCGGCTCCCAGAAGCGCGCCCCGCGGGTCGTCGCCACGTCCTCCAGCACGACCACCGAACGCCACGATTGCGGGTCGATGGCAGCGAAGTATCCGGCTGGCGCCTCGAGCTCAAGTTGTGACCGCACGTGCGCATAGAAGTCGCGTTCGCCGGCAATCAGCCCACCGAGCCCGAGCATCAGCCGCTGCGCGAGTGAGCTCGTGCACTTGAGGAACACGTGGCGCGGAAGTTCGGCGGCGGCACCGGCGGTGTTGTAAGTAAGCGTCATTGCGCAGCGGGTCGTCGTGCCGGCGGTCGCCGGTCGCGGATAGGTGATCGAGACGACGGCGGCTCCGGGGACGCTCCGGCAGAGCGCCTCGGTCAGCCACGCGCGCGTGACCTGAGCGGGTGAGCGCGGGATGTGATCGGGCTGCGGCGACCACCGCTCGTGCGGCGACCACCGCTCGCTCGCGCGCAGCCGCGCTTCGGCGTACACGACGCGACGCACCCGCCGCAGTGCAGCTGACTTGGTGGGCACGGTCACGACCGTCGCAGCGCTGCCGGCATCGGTCACTCAGGAACCATACGGTCCCGCGGGTCGAAATTCGTTGGACTATCAGTCGGTTTTCGACCCGCTAAGACACCGCCAAGCAGAAAATCGCGGCAGCCGTGGGTGGGCCGGGTCCGGCCCACCTGTTACCAGACCTCGTGGCAGCCGTGGGAGGGGCCGAGTCCGGCCCACCCATTGCCGAACCGGCGCCCGTCGAGTGAACAAGACAGTACATTGGGGCTAGGCAACGGGTCAGGGAGGCGATCGTGTTCAACTCGGGAAGACGTACGGTTCGCACGCGGCCGCTGTGGCTCGTCGCGTCTGGAGCGGTGGCCGCGGCCACCGCGCTGCTGGGCACCGCAACCACCGTCCCGGCCCTGCCTCTGAACGGAGCGCTGCGTTTCGCCCCCACCGTCCCGGCCCTGCCTGTGAACGGAGCGCTGCGTTTCGCCCCCACCGTCCCGGCCCTGACGTCGACCGGCGAGCAGCGGGCGCTGGCGTTCGCTCGGGCCGAGGTGGCCTACTACGCCGCGCACGTCCCGAGCCGCCTGCAGGCGCCCGATTCGCCCACTGCCGGAACCGCGGTCGACCGCAACTGCTTCTCCGCCGCCTACAACCACGTGAACCCGGACACGAACTCGGACGGCACCCCGACCAACGCGGCCTGGTACGAGCGCGACGACCTCAACCAGTACTGCGCCACGCTGCGGCTCCGCGATCAGTACACGAATCCCGCCTACGGCTTCGAGAACGCAGTCCAGGGGGACTCGCTCTGGATCGACCAGCTGGGCCAGCAGATCTCGGACGGACCGGGACACATCCACGGCGGGCTGACGACGCTCGTCCCCGGCTCCCAGGCCGCCGACAGCTTCCGCACGATCAGCGAGTGGGAGCAGCGCACCGACGGCAACGTGATCCCAGTGTCGTTCAAGGCGCGGGACGGGGCCGTGCTGCGCGGCAACGTGTGGCTGCCGCCGCCGGGGGCACCGACGCTGCGCGGTGGACGCTACCCGGGCGTGGTGATCACCGACGGCTCGATCCAGGCGTACGAGAACCTCTACTACTGGGCGGCCGAGGGGCTGGCCCAGTACGGCTACGAGGTGCTCACCTACGACGTCCAGGGCGAGGGTGACTCCGATCTGCTGCCGGCCGGCTGCCCCAGCCTGTCTGACCCCACCGCCCAGTGCCAGGGCGTGCCCTATCAGCAGGACTACAACTTCTTCCAGGGGGCCGAGGACTCGCTGAGCTACTTCCTGTCGACCCCGGCGCACCCCTATCGCGGCACCTACAACCCCGGCTGGCGCACGCTCGACCGCAGCCGCGTCGGGATTGCCGGCCACTCGCTCGGTGCCGAGGCGGTCAGCTGGGCGGGGCAGTGCGACAAGCGCGTCAAGGCGATCGTCGCCTGGGACGACCTGTACCCGGTGAACATCTCGCAGTGCGCCGCCAACCTCACCGTGCCGCGGGCAGACCAGGCCAAGCGGCTGCACGCGCCGTCGCTGGCCACGACCAACGACTACGAGTTCAACATCGAGCCGCAGACGACGGTCCCCGACCCGAACGGCTCGGGGATGCTGAGCGGTGGCGGACTCGACGGCACCGCCGGCTACCTCAGCCTCGCGCACCACCGGATCGACTCGGAGATCATCTCGATCCGCAGCGGCACACACCTGACCTATAGCTACATCCCGTACGTGCTGCCAGCCAACGAGATCGGCGAGCGGGTCGCCTTCTACTACACGCTCGCGTGGTTCGACGAGTACCTGCGCGGCGGCCGTGACCCGCTGCTGCCGAGCAGCGACACCGCCTACCGACGGCTGACCAGCCTCGACAGCTTCGATCGCAGCCCTGACTACAACGACAACCGCCGCAACCCCGGCGCTGCCGAGGTCTCGTTTGGCGCCGGTACCTACAGCGTCAGCCAGGCTGCCGCCGACCCCACCGATCCCGCTGCCGGCAACGTGCCGTACGAGATCGAGGGAATCCCGATCCCCGACACGCTGTCGTTCTACTACTACTCCGAGTACCGGATCCACGACCCCCAGGCACGGCACGACCCGGTGCATCAGTGCAGTGACATGCTCGCCCGCTGCCCAAAGCATCAGCCGGCCACGCCTTGAGCGATGCGCGCGATGCTTTCAGGGGGTGACGCATGTAGCTGCCCTGTGCGGACCTTAGGCACACGCATCAGGTGCAGGGTTCCGCCGCGCGCGGCGCGCCAGCGGGTCTCCCGGGAGGCGCGCTAGCGCCAGCGCCCAATTCACGCGGCGTCAGGCGGCCGGGCCGGAGACGGCCCGGGCCTCGAGCCACCATTCGATCAGCGAGCGGGCGATCGACACTCGCGAGGGCAGGAGCAACTCGTCGGGTTGGGCGGCCTGCGCCGACCAGTCCGCCTCCTGGTGCACCGCCGCCAGTACACGCTCGCGCGCGAACCAGCGGACGTCAGCCATCTCACCGTCATCTGCGTGCGGCTCTCCGCCGGGCGACACGGACGCGAACCCAAGCATCAGCGACGCCGGGAACGGCCACGGCTGGGCAGCAACGTATCGGGGATGATCGGTTTCGATGTCTGCCTCCTCCCGCACCTCGCGGACGACCGCCTCCTCGGGTGTCTCGCCGGCGGCGACGAAGCCCGCGAGCAGCGAGTAGCGGCCGGCCGGCCAGCCGAGCCGCCGCCCCAGGAGCAGCTGGTCGTCGTGCTGCACCACCATGATCACGACCGGATCGGTTCGCGGGAAGTGGGAGCGTCCGCAGCGGGGACAGAGACGTGATAGGCCGGCCTCGACGACCTCCGTGCGTGCGCCGCAGTTGGGGCAGTAACGATGGTGGCGATGCCAGCCGATCAGCGCCGCCAGGTAGGCCCCGAGCCCTCCCTCTGCCCGCGGCAGTGTAACCCCGGCCTCGCGCAGCGACACCAGCCCTCCTGAGTCGAGCAGCGCCGCAACCGCCGCCGGCGCGAGCGCCTCGAGGTCGCAGCCGAACAGAGGTCTTCCGCGCTCGAGGCCGAGCAGCACCGGCTCGCCGTCGCGACCGCTCGCCACTGACTCCGACAACTCGCGGCGTGACAGCGACGAGCCGTCGCGCGACACCAGAACGCCCTGGTCGGACGCGAACAGGGCGCGCGCCTCGGGGTCGCGCAGGAGCGCCCGCACCTCGTTCGGGTCGCGGCGCAGCTGCGCCACGCGGTCGAGACCGGCGCCGGTGAAGATCGGCACCGGCGGCGGCGGGAGCGTCTGTGAATCGGTGGACATCGGCCATCGGCCACTGTAGCCGCCGCCCGCGTCCAACTGCTCGTCCCCGGGCGCCGTCTAGGATCGAGGCATGGCGACCGTCCGCTCCAGAGTGCCTCGCTCCGGTCAGCCGGTCCCTGCCTCCGGCCAGCCAGTCCCCACCGCCGGTCAGCCGGTCCCTGCTTCCGGCCGGCCAGCCCCCACCGCCGGCCAGCCGATCCCTGCTCCCGGCCAGCCAGCCCCCACCGCCGGTCAGCCGGTCCCTGCTCCCGGCCAGCCAATCCCCACCGCCGGCCAGGTGGCCGCGCGCACCGACGGCCTCTCGCGCGTGCCCTCGCCGGCGCTCGTGGTTGGGGCGATCGCGTCGGTTCAGTTCGGCGCGGCCCTGGCCGCGACGCTGTTCGCCCGGATCGGACCCGGCGGCGCCGTGCTGCTGCGGCTGACGTCCGCGACGATCGCGCTCGCGTTGATCTGGCGTCCGCGGATCCGTGGTGCCGCTCGCCGCCACCTGGCGCTGGCCGCGGGCTTTGGGCTGATCCTGGCGGGCATGAACCTGACCTTCTACGAGGCGATCCAGCGGATCCCGCTCGGGATCGCGGTCACGGTCGAGTTCGTCGGCCCGCTCGCGGTAGCGGTGCTGGGCTCCCGCCGCCCCCGCGACCTTGCGTGGGTGGCGCTGGCGCTCGCGGGGATTCTCGCGCTGATGCACGGGGACACGCACAGCCTCGACCTGCTCGGTGTCGTGCTGGCGCTCGCGGCCGGCTGCCTGTGGGGCTGCTACATCCTTGTCAACGCGAGGTTGGGGCGGGCCTTCGCGGATGGCAGTGGCCTGTCGCTGGCGATGGTGGTGGCGACGCTGGTGGTGCTGCCGGTCGGCGTGGCACAGGGCGGCGGCCGGCTGCTCGCGCTGCACTCGCTGCTGCTCGGCGCCGCCGTCGGGATCCTGTCTTCGGCGATTCCCTATTCGTTCGAGCTGGAGGCGCTGCGGCGCATCGCCACGCGCGTGTTCGGCGTGCTGATGAGCCTCGAGCCGGCGATGGCGGCGCTGGCCGGCTTCCTCGTTCTGGGCCAGGCGCTGAGCACCCGCGAAGGGCTTGGGATCGCGCTCGTGATTGCCGCCTCGGCGGGCGCCTCGCTGAGCGCCTCGCGCCGCACTCCGGTAGACGTCTGAAGCGAGCGTTCCCGGCGCGGCCGGCCAGCGGGCCGAGCCGCGCCGATCAGGCGGTCGGTGCCGCTGCCTGACGCACTCTGGCGGGCTGCACCCACCTGGAGACGCACGGGATCTTCGAGGTATCGCAGCGGTCGCGATAGCGACCGGCGATCTCGGTCACCTCGCTGAGCAGGTCGTCCTTCAGCGTGATCGGCTGCAGCCCCAGCTCGAGCAGATGGTCGTTGGCGGCGAACAGCTCGTTCTCGGCGGCCTCCTTGCGCGGGTTGTCGACGTAGTCGACGTCCGCGCCGGTGAGCTCCGCGACGAGCTTCGCGAGATCGCGCACGCGGTGGGTCTCGGTCATCTGGTTGAAGACCTGCACGCGATCGCCGTGCTCGGGCGGGTTGTCGATCGCCAGCTGGATACAGCGCACCGTGTCCTGGACGTGGATGAACGCGCGCGTCTGACCGCCGGTGCCGTGCACGGTGAGCGGATAGCCGATCGCCGCCTGCATCAGGAAGCGGTTGAGCACGGTGCCGTAGTCGCCGTCGTAGTCGAAGCGGTTGATCAGTCGCTCGTCGAGCCGCGTCTCCGCGGTCTGCGTGCCCCACACGATCCCTTGGTGGAGATCGGTGATGCGGGTGCCGTCGTTCTTGTTGTAGAACGCGAACAGCAGCTGGTCCTGGGTCTTCGTCATGTGATAGACGCTGCCCGGGTTGACCGGGTAGAGGATCTCCTTGCTGATCTGCTCGCCGGTGTCGGTGTCGATCTTGACCTCGAGGTAGCCCTCGGGGATCTTCACGCCAGCGGTGCCGTAGCCGTACACGCCCATCGTCCCGAGATGCACGACGTGCGAGTCGACCCCTGACTCCACCAGCGCCGCCAGCAGGTTATGGGTCGCGTTGACGTTGTTGAACACCGTGTAGCGCTTGTGCCACGAGCTCTTCATCGAATACGGCGCGGCTCGCTGCTCGGCGAAGTGGACGATCGCGTCGGGCTCGTAGTCCGAGATCAGGTCGAGCAGCACCTGGTAGCTCTCGGCGACGTTGAAGCGGTGGAACGGGATCTCGTGGCCGGTCAGCTCGCGCCACGCCGCCAGCCTCGTTCCGACCGGCTGGATCGGCGTCAGCGACGTGGCCTCCAGCTCGTTGTCGGCGTTGCGCCGGGCGAGGTTGTCGACGATCGCCACCTCGTGGCCGCAGGCGGACAGGTGCAGGGACGTCGGCCATCCACAGAAGCCGTCCCCGCCGAGGATCAAGATGCGCACAGGTACTCCAGATTGTCGGGGGTGTTGAGGCACGGGTTCCCCACGGGCGCGCCCGTAGCAGACCTCACGAGTTCTTAATAGTATGCCTTCCGGGACGGCCTGGCCGAACGTCGTCCCGCTGACCGGGGCGACGTGGCCCGGCGAGATCGACCCGACCGAAGCTGACGGGTTGGATCTCGGCGATCGCGGATCGGGCCTCTCCGGCCGCCGATGTAGTCTGCCACCGCGGCTCCGCCTGGCGCCCGGTCGAGACCTGCACAGATGAGCTCCGACGTCCTCCTCGTGATCGTGATCGTCACCGCCCTGGTGTTCGATTTCACCAACGGCTTCCACGACACAGCCACCGCAGTCGCAACCTCGATCTCGACCCGTGCGGTGCGCCCCCGCCTGGCGGTGGCCGGGGCGGCGGTGCTCAACTTTGTCGGCGCGTTCCTATCGCTGAAGGTGGCCGACACGGTCGGCAAGGGGTTCGTCTCGACAGGCGCCGTGACCGGCTCGGTCGTGTTCGCCGCACTCGTCGGCGCGATCGTCTGGAACCTGATCACGTGGTACTACGGCCTGCCGTCGAGCTCGTCGCACGCGCTGATCGGCGGCCTCGTCGGCGCGGTGCTGGCCTCGCGTGGCGCCGCCTTCGTGTCGGCCAGCGGCCTGTTCACGAAGCTGATCTTCCCGGCGATCATCGCGCCCTGCCTCGCGTTCGCCGTCGCCGGCCTGGCGATCGTGCTGATCTACCTGGCGTTTGCGCGCAGGCGTCCCGGACCGGTCAGCCATGGCTTCCGGCTCGCCCAGCTGCTCAGCGGCGGCGCGCTGGCGCTGTCGCACGGCACCAATGACGCCCAGAAGACGATGGGGGTGATCGCGCTGGCACTGGTCGCGAGCGGCCACATCTCGCCGCATCACTTCCACGTGCCAGTGTGGGTGATCGTGGTCAGCGCCAGTGCGATCGGCCTCGGCACGTTCAGTGGCGGCTGGCGCATCATCAAGACGATGGGAACGCGAATCATCAAGATGGATCCGGCCCAGGGGTTCGCCGCCCAGGGAGCCGCGGCCGCGGTCATCCTCGCGGCCTCGAGCGTCGGCTATCCGCTGTCGACCACGCACGTGATCTCCGGCGCGGTGATGGGCGCCGGCGCCGCCAAGCGCGTCTCCGCGGTCCGCTGGGGCGTCGCCGGTGAGATCGTCCGGGCGTGGCTGCTGACGCTGCCGGCTGCCGCCGCACTCAGCGCGATCGTGTACGGGCTGTCGTCGCTGTTCGGCTCCGGCGTGACCGGGCCGGTGGTGATCAGCGCGCTGCTGCTGTGCGCCGGCACGGCGCTGCTGGTCAGGCGCCTGCAGCAGCAGCCGCCGGCGGCCGCACCCGCCTCCTGAGGGCTCCCGAACCGTCTCCTTGGAAGCCCGCGCCCGTCTCCCGAAAGCTCGCGAGCCGTAGATTCCAGGCAATGAAGCTCGCCGACGATGATGAGCTGATGCGCCCGCCCGGGGGAGGCCGGGTGTTCGTGCAGCCGATGCGCCCCGGGCTGGCCGACTGTGCGCCGTCGGGACGGATTCGCCTCGACGCGCTGGCCCGTTGGCTCCAGGACGTGGCCTACGGCGACGTCGAGGACGCGGGCCTGGAAGGTGCGGCGGTGTGGGTCGTGCGCCGCACGCGGATGTGCGTCGAGCGCTTTCCCCGCTTCGCCGAGCGCTGCCTCGCGAGCACCTTCTGCAGCGGCATCGGGCGCATGTGGGCCGAGCGCCGGACGACGATCGCGCCGCTCGGAGACGACACGCCGACGGTCGAGGCGGTGTCGCTGTGGGTACACCTCGACGCGGATCTCCGCCGGCCGACGCCGCTCACTGACGGCGAGCTCAGCGTCTACGGTCCGCTCGGTCACGACCGTCGGATCTCGGCGCGGCTCAGGCATCCGCCGCCGCCGCCCGTCGCCGCTCACCAAAGCTGGCGGTTTCGCTTCACCGACTGCGATCTCGCTGACCACGTCAACAACGCCGCCTACTGGCAGCCGCTCGAAGAGGAGCTGCTGGCCGGCCCGGATCCCGAGCGGATCGACGTCGAGATCGAGTATCGCAGCGCAGCTCAGCCGGGCGACAAGCGGATCCTGGTCAGCGGCAAGCGGCGCTGGATCACCGGGGCGGACGGCGAGGTGCACGCGTCGGTACTGCTGCGCAGCGAGGCGTGAGCGGCGCCGGCAAATCTCGCACGCTGCGGGAATGCCGTGCACACGCGTCCGTCTCGGTCGCGAAACTGCATGCGTGGGCCGAGCCAGTCGCGATCGCCAGCTGCCGCGCGTCCGGGACGCCCGCAGCTCGCACGAGTCGGCCGCGCGCGGCTGGGCGTTCGCCCGGCTCGTCATGCTGGCGCTGGTCACTGCCGCACTCGTGATCCTCACCCGCGGGCACTCGCTGTGGCTGGTCGTGCTCGTCCCTGCGCTCAGCGCGGTGGCGCTGGCGCGGGAGCGCGCGGTGCTTCGGCGCGAGCGACGCGAGCTGCTGACGGCCGCCTTCACCGATCCGCTGACCGGGCTCGAGAACCGCCGTTCGCTGTTCTCGCGGGCCGAGTACGAGATCGTCCGCCACCTGCGGGAGCGCCGCAGCTTCGCGCTGGTGATGATCGACCTCGATGGCTTCAAGACGCTCAACGATCGCTTCGGGCACGACGCCGGCGACGAGCTGCTTTGCGATGTCGCCGAATCGCTGGTGCGCGCGCTGCGCGCCCAGGACACCGTGGCGCGGCTCGGCGGCGACGAGTTCTGCGTGCTGGCACCCGGGACGGACCCGGCCGGCACCTCCCAGCTGGCGGCCCGGATCAGCCGTGCGGTCGCCCGTGGCAGCGCCGGCGTCGATCTCCTGCGGGCCGGCGTCGGCGTTGCGCTGTTCCCTCGCGACGGCGACAGCGTCGAGCGCCTCCTGCACGTCGCCGACCAGCGGCTGTTCGCTGCCAAGCGCGCCCGCCCGGGCGCGCGCGAGCGTCGCGCTGCCTAGGTCAGCTGCGGACGCATTCGGGCCAGAGCGCTCGCCTCGCGAGCGCCCGGCTCCGGACGCTGCGCGTCGACGTCCCACCGCGCCGCGTCGCGGTCCCACCGCGTCGCGCAGGCGAGCGGCGACGCTGGATCATGTGCGCCTCGACCGTCTCACCGGCCTCAGCCGGGCGGGGTGCGACGAGCGTGAACCAGACGGTCTTGCCGGCATCGGCGTCGTAGCGAACGCCCCACCGTGCCGCCAGCAGGTCGACGATTCGCAGCCCCCGGCCGGTGAGGTCGTCAGGCGAGGGCGAGCGCATCACCGGACGCCCCGCGCCCTGATCGCGAACCTCCACGTGCAGTGACTCCCCCGAGTGCTCGACGCTCACCTCGAAGCTGGCGTTCACGTGCCGGATGCAGTTGGTGGCCAGCTCGGAGACCATCAGCTCGACCGCATCGCGCAGCCCGGCCGAGTCATCGGCCAGCAGGCCGGTGGCGAAGCGCCGAGCCGCGGCCACCGACTGCGGCTCAGCGGGGAACGTGCGGGTCAGCTTCACACCAGCTCCAGACGGCCGTCGAGTCCCATCGCTGTGAGCACGCGGCGCAGCAGCGGCGACAGCTCCCTGAGCTCGAAGTGGTCGACCTCGCCCGCCCAGCGCAGCCACAGCGCGATCGCCGAGCTGTCGGCAAACTCCAGCGCGCGCGCCTCGATGATCAGCTGCCTCGGGTGTGCCGCCAGCTTCGGAGCAAGCTCTGCCTCGAGCCGCTCGACGTTGCTGAGGTCGAGCTCACCCGCCAGGCGAACGCTTACCGTGTCGTCGCCAGATGTGGCGACCTCCACGCTGAGCAGAGATTCCGCGTCTAGTTCGTCCACCTGAGTCCCACGATTGCGATGTCGTCCTTCGCCTCCCCAGCCGCCGGGTCGGCGACGAGCTTAGCGACCAGCTCAGGAAGCGTAGCCTGCATACGCAACGCGGCGTTGCGGAGCCGCTCCAGACCCACATCCAGCTGCTCGCCGGGACGCTCGACGAGACCGTCGGTGTAGGCCAGCAGCGTGGCCCGTGCGGGCACGCTCACGGTCCGTGAGTGGTAGCCGTCGGACGGCTCCACGCCGATCGGCACGCCAACCGGCGCCTGGAGGTAGCGGGCCTCTCCGCCGGCTACGAGCAGCGCCGGCAGGTGGCCGGCGCTCGCCACCGTCACCTGGCGTGCGGTCACGTCGATGCGAGCGCACAGCACCGTCGCCAGCTGACGCTCGCGTCTGAGGCTGAGCATCTTCGACAGCTTCAGGAGGATCAGCTCCGGCTGGTGCTCCTCGGCCGCGTACGCGTGGATCGCGAAGCGCAGCGACGCCATTGTCGTTCCCGCTCGCAGTCCTCTTCCCGACACGTCGCCGACGACCAGCAGCAGCTCGTTCCGGCCCAGCGCGACCACGTCGTACCAGTCGCCGCCGATGTCGACGCTGCGCTCACCTGCCTGGTACTCGCCTGCGCTCTCGACGCCGGCCAGCTGTGGCAGCTGCTCGGGCAGCAGCGCGTGCTGCAGCGTGCGGGCAATCGTCCGCTGCTCGGCGTATAGCTGGCGGTTCTCGGTCGCCACCTCGTCGAGCTCGTCCGCCAGCCGCTCGGCGCTCAGCCGACGCTCGCTCAGACGCATCGTGCCGGCGGCGGCCGCCAGCGTCAGCAACACGCCGCCGACCGCGATGATCCACGGCAGCTGCTGCGGAAGCGCCCCGGCCAGCGACCCAGGCGCCGCCATCACCAGCACGAACGCGCTGTCGCCGAACGGGATGCGCTGAACGACGCTGCCGCTGAGCGGCAGCACGCGTACGTTCGTGAGCAGCAGGTCCCGGGGACGCTGCTGCGCGAAGTACAGGGCGTATCGCATCCCCGCGAACGGCGAGTTGCGCCCGACCGGGGCATACCGGCTGGCGGGCAGGAACGACTCGGCGTAGGCCGCATAGCGGCTCGTCCGGCTGGTGGCGTAGCCGTAGCCGAACCCGGGCCGGGAGCTGTTCAGCAGTCCGATGACGCTGAGCGTCGACGAGCGGCCGACCTGGGCGAAGAACGAGCCAAGCTCGCCGCTCGGCTTGCCGACCAGCTGCGGCGTCAGGCCGGCGACTGCGACCGGGCCACGGTTCGGATCGCGCAGGTCCCAGATCGACATCGACGCGAACGTGCGTCTGCTGCCCACATAGGCGGCGGCGAAGGCGCGGAACCGCGTTGCAGATCCACCGGTGGCATCGGCCAGCTCGGCCGCTGAGGCCAGCGGCGTCTGCACGCTCGCAAGCGCCGTCGTCACCAGCGCCGATGCGTCGCGGGCGCGCAGTCGCAGCAGCCGGTGCTCGTTGCGGTGATAGACGACGCTGGTCACCGCCGTCAGCACGCCGGTGATGATCAGGCCGACGACCAGCGTCACGAATGACAGCTGCAGCGGCCTGCGACGGCCGCGGGCGCGCTTCGTTGTCGCGCCGGTCGGGCCGTCTGCGCTGTGCTGAGCCTCGGCGTCGACCGCGCTCGTATGCCCGGTCAATCCGCTCCTTCCCACTGCCGCCTGATATTCGTCGCGCGGGCAGTGTTCCACACTTATGGCCGGTCCCACTTGGATCGCGCGCCTGACTGGGATGGGCCTTGTGGCCGGGGTGCTAGTTTGGGGGTGGTGATGTCACTCCATCGGTGAGTCC
>JASHQV010000207.1 GCA_030038955.1 Solirubrobacteraceae bacterium | reverse complement strand
AGAAACGGGTCATGACCACCGCGATCCCCGACCTCGGCGACGTGCTGGCGGCACGCGCGCGCATCGCGCCGTACCTGCGGCCCACTCCCCTGTACCGCTACCCGGCGCTCGACGCGCTGACCGGCGCGCAACTGCGCGTCAAGCACGAGAACCACCAGCCGGTCGGAGCGTTCAAGGTGCGCGGCGGCGTGAACCTCGTCAGCCAGCTGGGCACACAGGACCGCCGGCGGGGCGTGGCGACCGCCTCGACCGGCAACCACGGACAGTCGGTTGCCTACGCGGCCGGCCTATTCGGGGTGCGGGCCGTGGTCTTCGTGCCCGAGCGCGCCAACGAGGTGAAGGTCGAGTCGATGCGCGCGCTCGGCGCCGAGATCGTGTTCCACGGCAACGACTTCGACGACGCCCGTGAGCTATGCGAGGAACAGGCGGCCCAGCACGGGTACCGCTACATTCATTCGGGAAACGAGCCGCACCTGATCGCGGGTGTCGCCACGTACGCGCTCGAGATACTGGCGGACTGGCCGGAGGCCGAGGTGATCGTGGTCCCGGTGGGCGGCGGCAGCGGGGTGGCGGGGACGGCGATCGTGGCCAAGGCCGTCCGCCCCTCGATCGAGGTCATCGGCGTGCAGTCGCAGGCGGCTCCGGCGGCGTTCAAGTCCTGGCGGGCGGGCGAGCTCGTCAACGACGTCACCAGGACGTTCGCCGAGGGCCTGGCGACCAGGACCGCGTTCGAGCTGCCGCAGCGGATCATGCGCGAGCTCATCGACGACTTCGTCGTGGTACCGGAGGACGCGATCGCGCAGGCAACCCGGACGATGATCGAGAAGACGCACAACCTGGTCGAGCCCGCGGGCGCCGCCGCGCTGGCCGCGGTGCTGGCCGACCCGGCCAGGTTCGCCGGGCGCAAGGTCGCGGTCGTGTGCAGCGGCGGCAACATCAGCCCGGCCCAGCTCTCGGCACTCTGGAGCGTTACGCCGGGGTGACCGCGCGGCAGAATGGCCGCATGCAGGGCGATGGCCCGACGGTCGAGCTGCTCGGCGACCTGGACCGGCCGCACGCGTGGATGCTGCTGGTGGACGGCACGCCGCAGTCGCACGTGGACCTTGACGACCCGCTGTACCTGGAGTTCGAGTACATGCGGCGGCTCGGGCACGTCGTGGACCTGGCCGGGCCGCCGGGCCGGCCGCTGCGCGTCCTGCACCTGGGCGCCGGCGGCCTCACGCTGGCCAGGTACGTGGCCGCCACCCGGCCACGGTCCGCTCAGCTGGCCGCCGAGGCCAGCGCGGAGGTGGC
This sequence comes from Solirubrobacteraceae bacterium, assembly GCA_030038955.1. Classification (GTDB taxonomy): domain Bacteria; phylum Actinomycetota; class Thermoleophilia; order Solirubrobacterales; family Solirubrobacteraceae; genus Palsa-465. Next base: position 1,389 of record JASHQV010000207.1, on the reverse strand, counting down.
CGACCTGGTGCGCCGGCGGCTTCCGCTGAACCAGCCGAGCAGGGCGCGCACGCCGGTCGGCCGGATCCGGGTCCGCGTGGCCGACGCGCGCGTGCTGCTCGAGCACGCCGCGCCAGCCTCGTTCGACGTGATCGTCGCCGACGTGTTCGCCGGAGCGCACACGCCCGCCCACCTGACGTCGGCGGAGTTCACCGCGCTCGCGGCCCGCGCGCTGGCGCCGTCGGGCACGTACGCGGTCAACGTCGGCTACGGCCCGCCGCTGGCGCATGCCCGCGCCAGCATCGCCACGATCGGCTCGGTGTTCGGTCACGTCTGCGTGATCGCAGAGGGGCCGGTGCTGCGCGGCCGCCGGTTCGGCAACCTGGTGGTCGTCGCGGCCGGTCACGAGCTGCCGGTCGCGGAACTGACCAGGCGGGCGGCCCGTGACCCGTTTCCGGCCAGAGTCGTCGACGGCGACGAGCTTGACCGGTTCGTGGCCGGGGCCAGGCCGATCACCGACGCGGCGGCCGCGCCGTCGCCCGCGCCGCCGCCCAGCGTCTTCGCCGACCGGCGGCGGCCGGGCCGGGCTCGGCCCGATACCGGCCGTCAGGCGTTATTGTCCCGGCATAGGCCACAGCAGGGAGGTATACGCGCGATGCGGACGTTCGCGAGCCTGGACGAGTTCATCGCGGCCAAGGGCGAGGACCTCGGTCACAGTGAATGGCACGAGATCACCCAGGAGCAGGTCAACGCGTTTGCCGACGCAACCGGCGACCACCAGTGGATACACGTGGACGCCGAGCGCGCCGCCGGCGGGCCGTTCGGCACCACGATCGCGCACGGGTACCTCACGCTGTCGCTGCTGCCGGTCTTCATGACCGAGACGTTCCGGATTGAGAACCTGACCATGGGCATCAACTACGGGCTTGACCGCGTCCGGTTCCCGGCGCCGGTGCCGGTCGGCTCGAAGATCAGGGCGCGGGCCGCTCTCACCGAAGTCAGGCAGACCGAGCGCGGCGTGCTCGCGACGATCCGGATCACCGTGGAGGTCGAGGGCCAGGCCAGGGCGGCCTGCATCGCGGACTCGCTGTCGCTGTTCGTCGGCTAGCTCGCCGGCCAGCCCGAGCCCCTCGCCGCTGCCGGTCTCGCCGGAGTATCGACTCACTATCACCCCGTGTGAGCGCTGTTGCGCGCCGGGTGAAGGTCATACGCTTCGATCGTGAGCGAGCCGCGCGGGGCGGATTCGGTTGCGGCGCGGCTTCGAGCCCTGCGCGGCAGCCTCGGGCTCAGCCAGGAGCAGCTGGCCCGTCGTCTCGGCGTGTCGTTCGCCACCGTGAACCGCTGGGAGTCGGGGCGGGTTCAGCTCTCGCCGCGCGCGGCTCGCGCGGTCGCCGAACTGGAGGCCGGGCA
>JASHQV010000206.1 GCA_030038955.1 Solirubrobacteraceae bacterium | reverse complement strand
TGTTGTGAATGGTCGCGGCGCCCCTGGAGCCGTGACCGCTATGTATGCTGTCCGCGCTGCTGCGACCAAAGCGCGTCTCAGCGGAGTCGCGGTCGGTCTCGCCCGTGGAGTCAACGATCTGGGGGCGCTGCTCGAGCGCCTGATCGGTGCTCAACCCCTCGATCTCGCCCCGATCGACACGCTCCTGCTTGAGCCAGTCATAGATCGCCGCCTGGCTAACCCCGAACACCTCGGTCAGCTGCGACACCTTCGTCCCAGAGCGGGCCAGCTCCACGACCTGACGATGAACCTCCGGCGGGTACCTGCGTGACATCCGAATCCTCCTTCACGGCCGAGGACTCTAGAAACCCGACACCACGGAACCAGGGACAGATCAACGCCTACACAGTTTCCGGGCGCCCTCGAGCGAACTTACAGCGGTCAAGAGACGCCAGCGCGTTTGGGCCAAGATCCTGCTTTCGCATCGTTGGGGGGTTCGCGGGGTAGTTGTGGTGATAATCGATCGACTGCTGGGGCCGACGCTTGCTATGGACGATAAGACCAGCGCCGCGATTGACTGGTTGCTCTCATCTGCGGAGCCGGCCGTTCGCTTGCTGGCGCGACGGGATTTGCTCGGGGAGGACACCGCCGACAGCTACGAGGTGCTCGATGGCGAGCTCGTGCGGGCACTGCTGTCCGGTCAGCGGAAGGACGGAGGGTTCGGCGTTCACCCGTACCACAAATGGACGGGGGCGCACTGGCGGTTGGTGTCGATGGCCGAGCTCGGACTACCGGCCGGCGAGCCCAGAGCGGTGCGTGCGGCTGGAACCGTGCTCGACTGGCTGAGCGGGGAGCCACATCGGTCGAGCATCATCCTCCTCAATCGTCTCCCACGCGTTCATGCCTCCCAGGAAGGCAACGCGCTGGCGGTGTGCTCACGACTCGGGCTCGCTCGCGACCCGCGTGTGCGGCTGCTCGCTGAGTCGCTGATCGCATGGCAATGGCCCGACGGAGGATGGAACTGCGACCGCCGCGCTACCGTGCGGCGGTCATCCTTCCACGAGTCGCTCGCCCCCGCCTGGGGATTGTTCGAGTACTGGCTGGCGACCGGCGACGCCTCTGCACACCATGCGAGCTTGCAGGCCGCGGAGCTGTTTCTTGAGCACCGTCTGTTCCGATCAGGTGGCACCGGCAAACCGATCAGTCGGGAATGGCTGACGCTGCACTACCCGCCCTACTGGCACTACGACATCCTCCAGGCCCTCCTCGTCCTGTCGCGAATAGGTCTCACTGGTGATGCGCGCTGCTCCGACGCGTTCGAGGTCCTGCAAGGCAGGCAACGCGCGGACGGTCGCTGGCAGCCAGGGGGCTACTGGTGGAAGCGGCCCGGCGCCTCGCGCGGCGGCACTGATGTCGTCGACTGGGGACGATCGGGGCCGAACGAGATGATCACACTCAATGCGCTACGAGTGCTGATCCAACCAGCCAAACCCGCCCAAGACCCGCTTCGACCAGCGCTCGAGTACAGGGGCTGAGCAACTGTCGTCCCTGCCTTGCGCGGAAAGCGCAGCATCCGCCCGCGAGCGCTTTCGTCCCGCGGCCCACCACTCAGCGCACGATCGGATCGGCGACTGAGGACTCGCCCGGCTGGTGGGGCCAATCGCCGCTACAGCCCGCCCTCCGGGCTGACCTCCGCAACGACGGGCGCTCACCCAGCTGCGATCAGATGCGAGGATGCCGCTGTTGCGTTGACCGCCTGAGGTCGCCTCCACGACCGTCACCAGATCGGAGGTCTATGCAGCCCAGGTTCGGACGATCACCGAGCTTGAATACGCCCACTTCCAGGACCAGGGGCGGGCTTTCGGCGCACCGCCCCATTGGCAATGCGCATTCACACGCTTCCATAGCGCTTCCACGCGAGAAGACTGACCCACCGATGCGGCGGGTGCGCTGCAGGAAAACCCCCGCCGCTAAAGGCCCTGAGCCGACGATCGATGGGCGGTGACGGGCTCGAACCGCCGACCCCCTGCTTGTAAGGTGCGCGCAGGGGTTGGTGGATCCGGCTCAGATCTCGGGATCTCCCGTGAAATCAGGGGATTGGCTCGGCGGTGCGGGCGTGCCTGGAAGCGATTTCGGCGGCTAGCGCTTCCATAGCGCTTCCATAGCCGGATTCGGACCTGGGACCGCGCCATACTGTTGGTATGGCCGTGGAGCGCGCCAACCATGTCACCGTCGAAGGGGACGTTTCCGGCGAGTACATCATCGTTGAGAAGCGTGAAGACGGCTCGCTGGTTCTTCAACCGGATACGTCTATGGAGGCGATTCGCCGCCGGCATAACGCGACGCCGGCGACGCTGGAAGAGTTCGAGGCCGAGTACGGCCCGCTGCAGCCGCCCGACGGCGAAGGCTAGGTGTCCGCGCAGCCCGGCGCCCCGAGGACCCCGCCGGTCCGGTTCGACGCTGCCGCCTGGGACGAGGACATGCGCCGTGCCTCAGCAGCCGGTCGTACAGTCGCTGGTGCGGGTCGGCGGGAGTTCGAGGCTCGCGGTGTCCCGATCAATCAGCTCAAGCCGTGCGACGCGGAAGGCTCGGATGGCACGCAGCTGCCGAACTGCGTGAAGGTATACCTCCCGGCACCAGACGGACCTCACGGAATGGTGTTCGAGATCGTCCGGATCGAGGGTCGGCTTCAGTCCTTGTTTGCCGCTTTTGGGCTGCGACACCCTGGCGATCTCGTGCGACAGCCGTCGGTGTACCGGATCGCCCACCGACGGCTGCACCAGCAAAGCAGCAACTAAGTAGCTACTGCTTCAGGATGTCGCTGAACTCAGCGACCATCCGCGAACGCCGCATCGAGCGGCGCCGAGTGTCTGCCAACT
>JASHQV010000205.1 GCA_030038955.1 Solirubrobacteraceae bacterium | reverse complement strand
GATCTCAGCCAGCGCCGACACCCCAACCATGCTACGTCGCGCCGGGCACTGTGCGGCGCGACGTCCCGGGTTCGGTGGGCCCTACGTCACGCGTCGATTCTGCCCGGCACGACTGGCGCGCCCGGCCTTGGGGCCGGGCGCGCCAGTCTCCAGTTGGCTTACCGCGGTCTGCTCTGCCCAGCTACCAGTGGCGCGGGTGCCGGACGAAGAAGCCCGCGGCCGGCGAAATCCGCGTCTTCGACCAGCGATCGTTGCCGTTCGCGCTGCTCTGCGCGGCGGTGTCGAACCACAGGCCGGCGATCTTCATGTAGGCGTGGCCGGCGTTGGTGTAGATCGTGATCCAGCGACCCTTGCCCTTCACGCCGTAGGTCTCGAACTCGCTAGAGTCCTCGGGCGCCGACAGCAGCCCGCCACCGTGCAGGGCGAAGCTGACCGAGCCCGAGCAGTCGTAGCCGGCCGAGTAGAAGCTGGCGTGGCCGCCGCCGTACACGTACGGCTTGAACGCGATCTTGTTGGCCGCGGCGATCACCTCCTGGATCACTGCCGGGGCGTCGGCGGGCGCGACCGCGAGGCCTTGGCTGTTGAGCGTCGCCTTCTCAGGCGGCGCGCTCGGATCGGCGGGACCGGTGCCGGTGCCGCCGCTCTGATCGGTGGCCTCCGCCTGCCGGCGGTCCTTGCGCACGTCCGCCTTCAGCCGCCGCGCGGTCTGCGACCCGACGATCCCGTCGATGACGAGGTGGGCGCGCCTCTGGAAGAACTTGACGTGGATCTTCGTGCCTTCGCTGAACACCCCGCTGACGAACGTCTTGATGCCGACGATCGTGAGGTCGCGCTGCAGCGTCCTGACGTCCGGACCCTCCATCCCCTTCTCGAGCGTCCGGCTCCCGAACGTGTACGCCGATGCCACCGCCGGAAGCGCAAGCAGCACCACGATCAGCAACGCTACTGACGCGAGTCTCAGGCGACCCGGCGGAGCTATCGCGTTTGACACAGAAGACCCCTTCTCTTTCTCACGCCTACGGGGTTAGCTGTCGGGCTCGCGCTGAAAGAGCTTGCGCTACGCCACAGATCTTGCGGCGATTCGCCCCTAGAACCGGCTAGGGCTCACAACTGGGTTCCCCCGTTCCCCGCCAACGGTGCGACGGAGACTCGGCTGGGTTTGTGCGCGGGCAATATACACGAATCCGCGGACGCGCAATGCACCACCTGGCACTCGCGGGATTCGCGTTCACGCACGAGCCGGCGGCGGCGGGCCGCCGCCGGCTCGGCGCCGGCCGGGCTGGCCTGTAGGCTGACGGGGTGGACACGGGCGACTACACCCCCCGTCAGGTCGCGGAGCTGCTCGGCTCGAGCGAGCTTCAGCTGATCGACGTGCGCCAGCGCGACGAGTACGACGCCGGGCGGATCTCCGGCAGCCGGCTGATCGAGCTCGCCGACCTGCCGGCCGCGGCGGGCAGCATCGATCGCGAGCGGCCGGTGATCGTCTACTGCCGCAGCGGCGGGCGCTCGGCGCTCGCAACCGAGGCGCTGCGCGTGGCCGGCTTCGACGCCCACAACATGCTCGGCGGGCTGCTGGCGTGGGATTCGGCCGGGCTGCCGCTGGAGCCGGCCGACGGATGCGTGGCCGCACACTGACGCTGCCCGAGCGACACCGCGCTCAGCCAGCCTCGATGCGGCTGGTGCTGCCGGTGAGCGAGCTGACGCTGCCTCGGCGCCACCGGGACCGTGCTCAGGCGACGGTCCAGGTGGAGCCGCCCATCAGCAGCGCCTCCAGCTCCTCCTCGGAAGCGGTTCGCGCCCGCGCCGCGCCGCGGCCGTAGACCGGGCGCGAGACATCACGGAAGATCCCGATCGGCGTCGGCCCAGTGGGATCGCCCGACAGCTTCGCCAGCGAGAACGCGATCCCGGGGTCGTCGCGGCCGGGATCGTGCACGAGCAGCGCCTGCTCCCCGACCGCATCGACCTCGACGATCTCCAGCAGCCGATCGGGGCCGATCGCGACGCCGCGCTCGCCCGCCGCGCCGAAGCGGATCGCGCGCCCCGCCTCGAGCCGGATCTGGTTGTGGTCGCGCGTGTCCTTCTCGGTCAGCGCCTCGAACGCACCGTCGTTGAACACCGGACAGTTCTGATAGATCTCGACGAACGCGGCGCCTGCGTGCTGGGCGGCGGCGCGGAGCACCGAGGTGAGGTGCTGGCGGTCGCGATCCAGCGTCCGCGCGACGAATGTGGCGTCAGCACCGATCGCCAGGGCCAGCGGGTTGAACGGGTGGTCGGAGACTCCGAACGGCGTCGACTTGGTGATCTTGCCGAGCTCCGAGGTGGGCGATGCCTGCCCCTTCGTGAGTCCGTAGATCTGGTTGTTGAACAGCAGGATCTTCACCGGCACGTTGCGCCGCAGCGCATGAATCAGGTGGTTCCCGCCGATCGACAGGGCGTCGCCGTCGCCGCTGATGACCCAGATCGACAGGTCCTCCCGGGCGCTCGCGAGGCCCGTCGCCAGCGCCGGCGCGCGGCCGTGGATCCCGTGCATCCCATACGTGTCCATGTAGTAGGCGAAGCGTCCCGCGCAACCGATCCCGGTGATGAACACGATCCGCTCGGGTGGGATGCCGAGCTCGGGCATGAACTGCTGCACGGCCGACAGCACCGCGTAGTCGCCGCAGCCCGGGCACCAGCGGGTCTCCTGGTCGGACTGGAAGTCGGCCTTGGTCAGCATCGAGCCACCGTTGCGCGGACCGTCGCCGCCGGGGCCGCCCGCGCCCGCGGCGCCACCTGGCCCTCCGGTCGTGACCGCGCTCATGCCTGCCGCTCCTCGATCAGGCCCTCGATCTCGGATGCGAACAGCGGCAGCCCGGCGACCTTGGAGAACGACTCCACGTCGACGAGATACCGAGCCCGCAGCAGCTCTGCCAGCTGGCCGGTGTTCATCTCAGGCACCAGCACGCGATCGAAGCTGCGCAGCACGTCACCCGTGTTCGCCGGCAGCGGGTTGAGGTGATGGATGTGGGCCACCGCCACCTTGCAGCCCTGCTGGCGGGCGAGACGCGCGCCGGCACGGATCGCGCCCTCGCTCGAGCCCCATCCCAGCACCAGCAGCGACGCATCGGCGTCGGCGTCCACCGTCAGCGGCGGGATGTCGCGCGCGATCCCCGCCACCTTGGCGGCCCGTAGCTCGGTCATCAGCGCGTGGTTGTCCGGGTCGTAGGAGATGTTGCCACTGCCGTCCGCCTTCTCGAGGCCACCGATCCGGTGCTGCAGTCCGGGGGTTCCGGGGATCGCCCACGGCCGCACCAACCGCTCGTCTCGCGCGTACGGCGCGAACGGCTCGCCGTCGGCGGCCGCCGACGCGAACGCGGGGTCGATCTCCGGCAAGTCGGCCGCCGTGGGCACCCGCCAGGGCTCCGACGACGATGCCAGGAACGTGTCCGACAGGAGGATCACCGGCGTCCGGTAGCGGATCGCCAGTGTCGCGGCCTCGAACGCGGCGCCGAAGCAGCCACCGGGAGTGCTGGGCGCGATCACCGGCAACGGCGACTCGCCATGACGCCCGTGCAGCGCCATCAGCAGGTCCGACTGCTCGGTCTTGGTCGGCATCCCGGTGGACGGACCGGCGCGCTGGACGTCGATCACGATCAGCGGCAGCTCCAGCATCACCGCGAGCCCGATCGTCTCGGCCTTCAGATCCATCCCGGGGCCGCTGGTGGCGGTCACCCCGAGGCGGCCGCCGAAGGCGGCGCCCAGGGCGATCCCGGCGGCGGCGATCTCGTCCTCGGCCTGGATCGTCGCGACCGCGTGCTCGGCCTGGCGGGAGAGCTCGTGGAGCAGCTCGGAGGCGGGCGTGATCGGGTAGCTGGCGAGCACCAGCGGCAGCTGGCTGCGCACGCTGGCGGCGATCAGCCCTAGCGACAGCGCCGTCGTCCCGTTGACGTTCCGATACGTGCCCGGGGGCACGTCGGTGGCCGGCGCCACCCGGAACTGAACGTCGAGCAGCTCGGTCGTCTCGCCGAACGACCAGCCCGCCTTGAACGCGGCCAGGTTGGCGCGCGCCGCCGTCGGCCGATCGGCGAACTTGCGCTCGATCCATCGCTCGGTGACTTCGGTCGGGCGCCCGTACAGCCACGACACGAGCCCCAGCGCGAACAGGTTCTTGGCGCGGCCGGCGTCGCGGCTGGAAGCCTCCTCGATCCCCTCCACCGCCCGACTCGTGAGCGTGGTCATCGCGATCCGGTGGACGCGAAACTCGCGCAACGAGCCGTCCTCGAGTGGGTTGCCTGCGTACCCCGCCTTCTCCAGGTTGCGACGCGTGAACGCGTCCTCGTTGACGATGATCGTCGCCGCGGGAGCCAGCTCGCGCAGGTTGGCCCGCAGCGCCGCCGGGTTCATCGCCACCAACACGTGGGGGGCATCACCGGGGGTGAGGATGTCCTGCGAGGCGAAGTGGATCTGGAACGCCGACACCCCCGCCAGCGTGCCGGCCGGTGCGCGGATCTCGGCTGGGAAGTTCGGCAGCGTCGCGAGATCGTTGCCGATCATCGCGGTGGCGTCGGTGAAGCGGTTGCCGACGAGCTGCATTCCGTCGCCGGAGTCGCCTGCGAAGCGGATGATCACCCGCCCCCGGTCCTGCACCGTCTTGCTTGCGCCAATCGCCAACTGCCGATCCTTTATGGCAAGCATAGACCCGCGGCAGGACGGGTGGGGTTCGGACACACGATCTTGGGGCGGGCGGCGGCCTTCG
>JASHQV010000204.1 GCA_030038955.1 Solirubrobacteraceae bacterium | reverse complement strand
CGTCCTCGGATCCTCGTGCAGCGCTGCTGCACCACAGATCCTGCGTCCTTGGTCAGCGGCCCCCGGACCTCGCCATTTCAGGCGCAACGTTCCCGGGAGACCCACTAGCGGGACTTTCCGGGTGGGCGCCGAGGGATCCGGCCAGCGGACGCCGCTGGCAGCCGACGGGAGACGCTGGGGCGACGAGCCGCACCAGTGTCGTGACTCACTAACGTTAGGAGGTGCCGGGCAGGCGCCCTGTCACCAGCGGTCTCGCGGCCACGCCGGCGGAGCCGCTGCCCGACGTTTCCGACGTGCTGGCGGGCGGGCCTGTGTAGCGAATCGTGAACCCGCGGCCTCCCGCCGTCAGCGAGGTGGGGGTGGCGAGCGCCGCGTCGTTCCCGTTCGACACGTAGCGGCTCCCATAGGCGCTTGCAAGCACGATCTTCGTGCGGTTCCAGAGGCTGCTCGAGATCGCGCCCCTGTGGAAGCTGGTGGTCTCGGCGCCGGCGTCGGTGAAGCCGATCGACCCGAAGTCGGCCAGCGGCAGGATCTCGCAGCGCGACGCATCGAGGCAAGTCGACGGAGCCTCGGCGATCCACTCGGCCGAGGTGATGTCGGTGGAGCGGTCGGTCACGGTCTTCTTGAACGTCTCATCTCGGGTCAGGTCGGTCAGCGTCAAGCGCACCTTCGAGCCGACGACGACGACCTTGGCGCGCATCAGGTCGCCCGCGGCAACCACCATCCTGATCCTCCGAGAGGGGGCCGGCACGAGCTCGTACCAGGCCGACAGCTTCACCCGTCCGGAGGCGGTGCAGTCCAGCTCGGTGCCGACCTGTTCGAGCGCTTGCGAGTTCAGCCGGTAGCCACCGATTCCCACCCAGAAGGCCGAGTACGTGTAAGCGCCCGACTGGCACACTCCGGTCGGCACGATCCACTCGCCGGTGACCTTGCGGAACTTGACGTGCGCGCGGTGGATCGCGTAGCCGGACCAGTTGGTCGACACGCTCGTCCCCCGGGTGAGCGCCGCGGCGCTCCGAGCGGACGCGGTCGTGCGTATCGCCGGGTGCTCAGCGCGCGTCGGCGCGTGCGCCTCAGCGGCCGCCACCGGGCACAGCAGCTGGGCCAGCCCGGCTACGCCGGCGGCAAGCCCCGCCGCCGCGAACCCCCTCGTTGCTCTCACGGCTCTAGGGTAGACGCTCCGACGGCGCTCGCCAACCCGGGCGATCGCCAAGAAACGCATAGTGTGTGTATGGCGATGTCGTTCTACGTCACCACGCCGATCTACTACGTCAACGCGCAGCCGCATCTCGGTCACGCATATACAACGATCGCTGCCGACGTGCTCGCGCGCCACATGCGCCAGCGCGGCGCGGACGTGTTCTTCCTGACCGGCACCGACGAGCACGGTGAGCCGGTGGCCGACGCCGCGCGCGCGCAGGGGCTCGAGCCGCAGCAGCTGGCCGATCGCAACGCCGCCCGCTTCCAGGCGCTGATGCCGCAGCTGAGCATCTCCAACGACTTCTTCATCCGCACCTCCGACGCGCAGCACAAGGCCAAGGTCCAGGAGGTGCTGCAGCGCGTGTATGACAACGGCCACGTGTACAAGGGGCTGTATGAGGGCTGGTACTGCCCGCGCTGCGCCGACTTCAAGGTCGAGAACGAGATCCTCGAGGGGAACCGCTGCCCGATCCACGAGATCGAGCTGACCCGGGAGTCGGAGGAGAACTACTTCTTCCGCCTGTCGGCGTTCCAGCCCAAGCTCGAGCAGCTGTACGCCGAGCGCCCGGACTTCGTCGTGCCAGCACGGCACTACAACGAGGCGAGCGCGTTCATCGCGCAGGGACTGCAGGACATCTCGCTGAGCCGCGCCCGGCTCAGCTGGGGGGTGCCGGTGCCGTGGGATCCGACGCACGTCTTCTACGTGTGGTTCGACGCGCTGCTCAACTACTACACGGCGCTCAGCTACGCGCGTCCCGGCGAGGACCTGACCGGTCGCTACTGGCCGGCGACGTTCCACATCATCGGCAAGGACATCCTCAAGTTCCATACGATCTTCTGGCCGGCGCTGCTGATCGCGGCCGACCTGCCCGTGCCCGAGCACGTGTTCGTGCACGGCTTCCTGCTCGGGGCCGACGGGCGCAAGATGAGCAAGTCGCTGGGCAACGTGCTCGACCCATTCGAGGTGATGCAGCAGTTCGGCACCGACGCGTTGCGCTTCTACCTGCTGCGCGATGTCGCTTTCGGCGGCGATGGCGCGGTCGGCATGGACGCGGTCACTGCCCGCTACGACGCCGAGCTGGCGAACGAGTACGGAAACCTCGCGAGCCGCACGCTGGCGATGATCGCTCGCTACCGCGATGGCGCCGTGCCGTCGGTCGCAACCGACCCGGCGCTGCTCGCGGAGTTCGCGGAGCTGCCCCGTGAGGTCGCCGAGATGCTCGACCGGGCCGAGGCGACGCAAGCGCTCGAGCTGATCTGGCAGCGCGTGCGGAGGCTCAACCGGTATGTCGAGGAGCGCGCCCCCTGGCAGCTGGCACGCGAGCCGTCCGAGGCCGATCAGTTGGACCAGACGCTCGCCTCGCTGCACGAGGGCGTGCGGGCGCTGACCGTGCTGCTGCACCCATACATCCCGGGCGCCACCGACACGCTGCTGGTGGCCTGCGGGGCGCCCGCGCGCGACTACGGCGCCGCCGCGTTTGCCGCCGCCGGCTCGGGCGCGCGGGTGCACACGATCGCACCGCTGTTTCCGAAGCGAGATCGCTGAGAGGCCAGGTGGCCGCACACGCTCCCACGCCCGTCCGCGCGCGATCGATACCGTCCGCGCGTGATCGATAGCCACACGCACCTGCACCTGTGTGAGCCACCCGACGCAGAGCTGGTGGAGGCGGCGCTGGCAGCCGGCGTCAACCGGATCGTCACGGTCGGAACCACCCCCGCTGGCAGCCGCCAGGCGCTGATCGCGGCCGAGACGTTCCCCCAGGTGTACGCCGCCGTCGGCTGCCACCCGGGCGACGCCACCGGCTTCGACGACGCCACCTTCGCGGAGCTCGAGACACTCGCCGGCCACGAGCGCTGCGTGGCGATCGGCGAGACCGGCCTCGACTACTACCGCAACCGTTCCCCAGCCGAAGACCAGCGCCGCGCCTTCGCCGCCCAGATCGAGCTGGCCACGCAGCTCGACAAGCCGCTCGTGATCCACACCCGCGCCGCCGAGCAGGAGACGCTTGACACGTTGCACACACGCGCACACAGCCTCAAGGTCGTCCTGCACTGCTTCTCGATGCCGGAGCGCATCGCCGAGTGCCTGAGACAGCCGAGCTGGTGGATCTCGTTCGCCGGCAACGTCACCTTCCCGAAGGCGGCACCGCTGCGCCAGGCGATGCTGCGAGTGCCAGCGGAACGCCTGCTGGTCGAGACCGACGCACCCTACCTAGCGCCACAGGGCTTCCGCGGCAAGCCCAACCAGCCCGCATACGTAGCGCACACAGCACGAGCGCTGGCCGACCAGCGGCGGATCGGCTATGACGAGCTGGAGCGGTCGATCGAGGCCGCTGCAGCTGCGTTGTACGGATGGTGAGCTCGCGACGAACCGGGCCGCACAGCCTCGGTCAGAACTTCCTCGTCGACCGCAACATGCTCGGCGTGATCGAGCGTCTCGCCGAGCTCGGCGGCGATGACGTCGTGCTCGAGGTCGGTGGCGGTCAGGGAGTCCTCTCGGCCCGGCTGGCCGAGGTGGCCAGGTTCGTGCACGTAGTCGAGCTCGACCGGGAGCTCGAGGGAGGGCTACGGGCACAGCTGGCGCCGTATCGAAACGTCGAGTTGCACATGGGAGACGCCGTTCACATCGAGCTGACGACGTTGTCACCGCCCCCGGACAAGATGATCGCGAACCTGCCCTACTCGGTGGCCGCCACCGTGATCCTCCGGACGGTCGCCGAGCTGCCGAGCTTGCGCCGCTGGGTGGTGATGGTCCAGCGCGAGGTCGGCGAGCGGCTTGCCGCCGCCCCCGGAACCCGCGCCTACGGGGTTCCGTCGGTGCTGGCTCAGCTCGACTGCGACGTCGCGGTGCTGCGTCCGGTCAGCCGGCGGGCGTTCCGGCCGGTGCCGAGCGTCGACTCCGTGCTGCTCGGTCTCGACCGCCGTGGTGAGCCCCAAGCCACCACGGCGGTGACAACGCTGGTCCACGACGCGTTCGCGCACCGGCGCAAGCCGCTCGCCGGATCGCTGGCGCTGGCCCCGGGACGCCCGCCCGGGATTCGTGAGCGCGCCGCCGAGGCGCTGGCGCAGATGGGGCTGGCGACGGACGTGCGGGCCGAGCGGCTGGCGCCCGCGCAGTTCGTCGAGCTGGCTCGGCGGCTGGCGGCATGAGGCTGGCGCCGTGAGGCCGCGACGGAGGCTGGCGGCATGAGGCTGCGGGCGCCCGCGCCGGCGAAGGTCAACCTGTCGCTGTTCGTCGGGCCGCCGCGTGCGGACGGCCGCCACCGGCTGGTGACCGTGTTCGAGTCGCTGTCGCTGTGCGACGAGCTCGAGTTGGAGACGCTGACGCGCGGGCCCGACCGGGTGGTATGTGCCGAGGTACCCGAGCAGAACCTCGCGGCGCGGGCACTCGCGGCGCTGCGCGAGCACGGCTGGGGCGGGCCTCCCGTGCAGATCACGATCGCCAAGCGGATCCCGGTGGCGGCGGGCCTGGCGGGTGGCTCGGCGGACGCGGCGGCGGCGCTGCGGTTGGCGGCCGCGGTCGCCCCGGTCGCGCCGGAGACGCTC
>JASHQV010000203.1 GCA_030038955.1 Solirubrobacteraceae bacterium | reverse complement strand
CGATCAAGCAGCGACGCCAGTGGTTCGGTGGTGAGTGTTGTCATCGTGCCTCCAGATCAGTGTCGGTCGGTTGAGTGGTATCCGCGATCGGCGCGGAGCGCTGCTGGCGGACGACGACGACGCTCGTCAACAGCAGCAGCGCGACCCCTACGCGGAGCCCGGCGCTGGTGCCGCTGATGAACGCGTCGCGGGTGCCGTCGACGAGTCGGGCCCGGACGCCAGCGGTGGGGACGCTCGAGGCGTACTGCAGTGCAGCGGTCACGGAGTGCTGGATCACGTGCCGCTGGGCGCCGTGCAGGGCCCGCAGGCCGGCGGGCAGGTGGCTCGCGAAGCGACTCGCGAGGATCGTGCTGAGCACGGCGACGCCGAGCGCGGAGCCGAGCTCGCGGGTGGTGCTGTTGAGTCCAGAGCCGACGCCGGCGTGCGTCGGCGGAAGCGCGTGCACGATCATCCCCGATAGTGGCGGCAACGCGAGCCCGCAGCCGGCGCCGGTGATCGCCAGCATCGCGCCGTACAGGCCATACGGGGTGGCGAGGGTCGCGAACGACAGCAACGTGAGCCCGCAACAAAGGCACAGGAGGCCCGCCGCAACCGTGGCCTGGACGCCGATCCGTGCGGCCAGGCGCGTGCTGCCGGCGCTGGTGACGGGAAACGTGACCGCAACGGGCAGGATGCAAACGCCGGTGAGCAGTGGCGAGTAGCCCTTGACGTCCTGTAGGTACTGGGCGTTGACGTAGAACAGGCCGAACAGCGCGAAGAACAGGGCGGTGATCCCAAGCGAACCGACGCGCACGCCGGAAAGCCTGAATAGGCGCGGGTCGAGCATCGGATACTCACAGCGAGTCTCATACCACGCGAAGCTCGCGAGCAGGACGGCCGCGACGATCAGCGAGCCGAGCACCTGCGACGAGCCCCAGCCGCGCATCGGCGCATCGATGATCCCGTAGAGCAGCGCGACGCCGCCGGCCGTCAGCAGCACGGCGCCGCCGCCGTCCACGGGGTCATCGTGCGGTATCTGGTCGGGAACCCGCGAGGCGATCAGCGCGCCCGCGACGAGCGCGATCGGCACGGCCGCCCAGAACAGCGCGCGCCAGTCGCCGAGCTCGACCGCAAGGCCGCCGCCGAGGTTGCCGAACACGCCGCCGACGCCGGTCAACGCCGACCACAGCGCAACTACGCGGGGCCGTTCGGGCGGCTCGACCCCCGCGAGTGTCGCGGCGAGCGTGGCCGGCAGCACCAACGCCGCGCCGATACCGCTGAGCGCGCGGCCGCACATCAGTACCGCGACGCTCGGCGCCAGCGCCGCGATCGCCGAACCGGCGGCGAACACCGCCATCCCGATCAGCATCCCGCGCTTGCGCCCGAAGCGGTCGCCGAGCGCGCCGGCGGGGATCAGCAGGCACGCGAACACGAGCGTGTAGCTGTCGACGATCCACGCGGTGCCGGACACCGATGGTCTGAGGTCGCTCGCCTGCAGTGCCGGGATCGCCAGGTTCACGGCCGCGACCATCCCGATCGCGAGGATCACGGCAGGCGCGATCGCGGCGACCGCGAGCGTCGTGCGAGTCCGGCTTGCGGTGGTCACCGTGGCGGTCATCGCTGTCACTATAGATTATAGACGCAACGTTGCGTCTCGTCAAGGCACTGGCGACGCCGCGCTGCGCTACGATCCTCGCCCGATCGTCGCACCCACGCCCGCCACAGCTCGAGTCCCGAAGGGGCGCGCACCGAACCGACGCGACCAGAGGGCGCGCCTAGCCGTCATGCACGCCGCCGACGACCTGCTCGTGGAGCGTGGCTTCGGCGGGGTCACGATCGAGGGGATCGCCGCGCGCGCGGGCGTCGCCAAGCAGACGATCTATCGCTGGTGGGCCTCCAAGGTCGAGATTCTGCTCGACACGCTGATCGACGATGCGACTTGCCGGCTCGCGATCCCAGACACGGGCTCGACGGTCGAGGACGTCCGCCGCCACCTGCGCAACCTCGCGCGCTTCCTCACCGGAGATCCCGCCGGCAAGGTGCTGCTTGCGCTGCTCGGCGAGGCTCAGCACGACGCGGCGGTCGCCCGCAGCTTCCACGAGCGCTACCTCGACCCCAAGCGCCGCCAGGAGCGCGCACTGCTGCAGCGTGGGGTCGCCTCAGGCGAGCTTCCGCCAGGGCTCGACGTCGACGCCGCGCTTGACGCGCTGTGCGGGCCGATCCTCTACCGCGCGCTCACGGGAAGCCGAATCCCACGCGCGTTCATCGACCGGCTGGTGGCTGACACGCTCGAGCGACAGGTCGTCGGCGGACAGGGCGGCGCCCGCGGCGCGTCCTGCTAGACGGGCCTCACGGGCGACGGACGGCTGCACGCCTCACGGATGCTGGCCAGGCGTTCGCCTCACGGACGACGTGTCCTGACCCCGGCCGGCCGTGGTCAGTCAAGGGCGCTCGGGGCGCCCCGCCAGCAGTCGTCGCGTGATCGCTGCCGAGAGGTTGGGCGCCAGCCGCTCGGCCTCCGGCTGTGCGTCCGCTTCGTCAAGGCCGAGCACCTCGTGGGTCAGCAGATGCGCGGCATGCCGTCGCGACGCCAGCAACAGCGCCGCGCTGGTGCCTTCGACCGTCAGCGCAAGGCGGTCCGGCTCGACCAGGCCGAGCGTGCGAAGCCGCCGCACCATCTCCAGCGCCGCCGGTCCCGAGACGCCCTGAGCGCGAGCGAGCGCGATCTGGGTCGGCGGCGAGGAGCTACGCTCAAGCTCGCGCAGCGCCAGCAGGTAGCTCGCCTCGCGGGCGCTCACCTCTGAGCACGGCCGCGCGGAGGTCGACGCGTCAGCCGCCACGGGCGTAGGCGTACTCTTCTGAGCTGTCGAGTCGCTCTCCTGGACTCCCATCTCGCTCCTTAACTCGGCCGGCTCGGCACCGCTTATCGCAACACCACCAGAATAACATGCCGCTCAAGATATTATCGGCATTGTGCTAGCGTGGCGCTCATGACAGGTACGGCCGAGGCCTCGCTGGCGCTCGCTCTGCACCTCCGCGGAGGTCGGGTGACCCCGCAGCGACGCGCGATCGCGCGGCTGATCGATGAGGCGCAGATGCACGTGACCGCGGAGGAGATCTACAGCCAGGTCTCCGAGCGGCTGCCGGGCGTCTCGATTCCCACCGTCTACGCGACGCTCGAGCTGCTCGAGGAGCTCGGTCACGTCGCGCGGGTGCCGACCAGCTCCGGGCCGGCGTTGTTCGACACGCGCACCGACGAGCATCACCACATGATCTGTCGGGCTTGCGGCCACGTCGCCGACCTGATGGCCAGCGTCGACCGCGAGCGACTTGTCTCGGCTGCCGGAGCCCACGGCTTCCACGCCGAGCAGGTCCAGCTTGTCGTCCAGGGTCTGTGCGACGAGTGCGCCGCCGCCCCTGTCTCGTAGCCAGACAGCTTGGTTGGGATTGCGGGTGAGCCCAGGGCGCCCTGAGGCGGGTCGCCCGGTGAGGCACGTCCTGGAGGAGATCTCGCCCGCCTCTGAAGCGGTCGTGATGGCTACCGGGATTGCCTCGATCGCGCTGTCGCTCGAGGGCCGCCACGCGCTGTCCGTCGTCCTGCTCGTGATCTGCGCAGCGATCTGGATCGCAGTGGCTGGGCTGCAGCCCGTCAGGGCGCTGCTGAACGCTAGGCGGTTCAGGGACGAGACCGGCGATCCCACGGCACTAACCGCCGTCGCTGGAACGGCGGTGCTCGGCACGCGGCTGACGATGCTCGGCTGGAACTGGGCCGGCACCGTGCTGCTGATCTTGGCGCTGGCGGTCTGGATCGGTCTCGTTCCGGTGGTGCTCGGGCGCTGGCGGACGCCGACGACCGGCGCCTCGTTCCTGTTAGCCGTCGCGACCGAATCGCTGGCGCTGCTGGCCGCCGAGCTTGCCGGTGCCGCCCACGCGAGCTGGCTCCTGTATGCGGCGCTGGCGCCGTTCTGCCTCGGCCTCGGCTGCTACGCGTTCGTGCTCAGCCGCTTTCAGTTCCGTCAGCTCACGGTCGGGACCGGCGACCAGTGGGTCGGTGGCGGCGCGCTGGCGATCTCGACGGTGACCGCCGGG
Organism: Solirubrobacteraceae bacterium; assembly: GCA_030038955.1. Lineage (GTDB taxonomy): Bacteria > Actinomycetota > Thermoleophilia > Solirubrobacterales > Solirubrobacteraceae > Palsa-465. The sequence continues at coordinate 4,699 of JASHQV010000203.1, read as the reverse complement.
CGGATCGCTCTGACCGCGCAGCGGGTGGGCGTGCTGAGCGGAGCGCTGGGGGCGCTGAGGACACTCGCGCTGGTGCTGTGGTGCCTGACGATGACGTGGCTGCCCGCGCTGCTGGCCGCCGAGGCGCTGCGCCCGCGTGTGCACTACGCGATCGGTCGCTGGTCGACGGTGTTCCCGGTCGGCATGTACGCCGCCTGTAGCTTCACCACGGGCGTGGTCGCCGGGATCTCGGGGATCACCGAGTTCGCCCGCGTCTGGGTGTGGCTCGCGGTTGCGGTCTGGCTGATCGTGTTCGTGGCGATGGTCCGCCGCGCTCCAGCAAGCCTCCGTCGCGTTTCGGCTGAGTGATCACACGCTGACCGGCGTGGACGCCGGCTGGCGCCGATTCGGGATAGGGTCCCGCGGCGATGAGCCTCGTGCCCGAGCCCTGGATCTGCGCGTACGGCGAGAACGCCTGGCAGGCGCCGGCTCGCCTCGTGCATGCGGAGACCGGCGACCCGCTCGCGATCGGACGCTTCTCGTTGCTCGAGGGCAGCGCCCCGAGCTACAACAACCTCGTCGAGCTCGATCGTCAGCTGCAGACGATCACCCACATCGCCGCGGCGCTGGCGCCGGCGGACGGGGAAGTGCCGGCGATCGCGGTCGGCACTAAGCACGGCAACGCCTGCGGTGCGGCCGTCGCCGATTCACCGCTCGTCGCCACGCAGCTGATGCTGACCGGTGATCTGCGGGCGATCTTCGGCGGCTGCGTGATGCTCGGCTTTGCCGTCGACGAGGCGGTCGCAGACGCGCTCGCAGGCCACGCCAGCGAGACGCGCCGCCTGCTGGACGTGGTGGCGGCCGCCGCGTTCGCCGAGGAGGCCGTCGAGCTGCTGGCGCGCAAGCAAGGTAAGTGTCGCGTGCTCGCGAACCCGGCGCTCGCATCGCTCGGTCGCGGTTCGCTGGACACCGAGCTGCGCCGCCGCCCCGTGCGCGGCGGCGTGCTGGAGCAGCCGAACTACACGTTTGTGCTGGATCTGGCCGATCCCGCGGTGCAGCGCTTCGGGACGCTGACCGCGACCCAGGAGCGTGATCTGCTGCTCGCCTGGGCGGTCGGGTCGACCAGCAACTCCAACACGACCACACTCGTCCGCGATGGCCAGCTGCTCGGCAACGGCGTCGGGCAGCAGGATCGCGTCGGCGGCTGCGCGCTGGCGGTCACGCGCGCCCGCGACGCCGGGCACGAGCTGGCCGGCGCGGTCGCCTACAGCGACAGCTTCTTCCCATTCCCGGACGGTCCCCAGGTGCTGGTCGACGCCGGCGTCAGCGCGGTCTTCTGCACGAGCGGATCCGTCCGCGACGAGCAGGTGCGCCAGACGCTGGTCGATGCGGGGGTCGCGCTCGTCCAGCTGCCGGACCGCGACGCCCGCGGCTTCTTCGGACACTGACTCGCTGGCAGCCCCTGCGGGCGCCGATGCCCCAGCGCTGGCGCCATCTGCGGGCACCGGCGGTGTAGCGTTCGACGGGTGGACGTTGGCCTGAGTCGGCCAGTCGAGGGGCGCAAGACCGTGACCGTCTTGTTCGCTGACCTGGTCGCGTTCACGCAGCTCGCTGAGCGACTCGACCCTGAGGCTCTGCGCGGCTTGATGTCGGAGTTCTTCGCGCGGGCGTCGGCGGTGGTCGAGCGTCTCGACGGCGTCGTCGAGAAGTTCATCGGCGATGAGGTGATGGCCCTGTTCGGCGTTCCCATGGTCCAGGAGGACGACGCGTTGCGGGCGGTGCGGGCGGCGGTGGCGATGCGCGACAGCGTGGCGGAGCTCGACCGCGAGACCGAGTTTCAGCTCGAGGTGCGGATCGGAGTCAACACGGGCGAGGTGGTGACCGGCGATCCGGCCCTCGGGCACACCGTCAGCGGCGAGCCGATCGCCATCGGCAAGCGGCTCGAGCAGGCGGCCGAGGGCGCCGAGATCCTGATCGGCGAGAAGACCTACGCGCTGGTCGCGCACGCGGTCGAGGCGACCGACGTCGGCCCGCTGGCGCTGAAGGGGAAGTCGGAGGCGGTGCGCGCCTACCGGCTCGACGCTGTCGATCTCACCGCGACGGCGATCCCACGACGTGCGGACACGCGGTTTGCGGGACACGCACGCGAGCTCGAGTGGCTGCATCGCGCGTATGCCCACGTCGCCGCCGGCGACGGCGCGCAGCTGTTGACGATCGTCGGCGAGCCGGGGATCGGGAAGTCCCGGCTCGCGCGGGAGCTGCTCGGTGCCGTCGAGGGCGAGGCGACCACGCTGATCGGAAGCTGCCCGCCACACGGCGAAGGGCTGACGTTCTCCCCCGTTCGTGAGATCTTCCGCGCGGCCGGTCGCGACGAAGCGCAGCTCGAGGGAACCAGCTACGAGGTGTTTGCAGCCGTGCGGCAGCTGCTCGAGGAGCTCGCGCGTGCAGCCCCGGTCGTGGTCGTGTTCGACGACATCCACTGGGCGCACGAGACGCTGCTCGATCTGCTCGAGTACCTCGGCCAGCGGCTCGGCCGTGCGCCCGTGCTGGTCGTGTGTCTGGCCCGGGGTGAGTTGGTCGAGCGCCGTCCCCAGTGGCTTCGTGATCCGGCTGCGTCGCTGGCGCTCGACCGGCTCACGGACTCCGAGTCGATGCGAGTGATTGACGCGCTCGGCGTGCCCGAGCAGCATCGGGCGCGGATCGTCGCAATGGCCGAAGGCAACCCGTTGTTCATTGAGCAGCTTGCGCTGTTCGCGCAGGAGCAGGATGCCTCGGTGACGCTGATCGATTCGATCCGCGTGCTGCTGCATGCTCGGCTCGACCGGCTGGAATCCGAACCGCGAGCGGTGCTCGAGCGGGCGGCCGTGATCGGCCGCAGCTTCTCGCTACGGGCGGTGCTTGATCTCGTGCCGGTCGGGCAGCGCGAGCCAGCGCAGGCACGGCTGTTCGAGCTCGCACGGCAGGGCCTCTTGCGCCCCGACGTAGCCGTGCCAGATGAGGGCTTCCGCTTCCAGCACGCGCTCGTCCGGGACGCGGTCTACGAGGCGATGCCGAAGGCGCTGCGGGCCGATCTGCACCTCGCCGCAGCCGGCCAGATCGAAGTCGGCGGCGGGCCCGCATCGCTCAGCGGACACCATCTCGAGCGCGCCTACCAGCTGCGCCGCGAGCTCGGCCGCCGCGATCTCGAGCTTGGGCGGCAAGCCGGCCGCCTGCTGCTGCAGGCCGGTCGGGACGTCCTCGGGCGGTCCGACGTCCCCGGCGCGATCGCCCTGCTCGAGCGCGCCCGTGCGCTGCTGCCGGATGACGATCCGCAGCTGGCGCCCGCGCTGACGGAGCTCGGCGACGCGTACGTGAAGGCGGGCAACATGGCGACCGCCGAGGAGGCGCTGGAGCAGGCGATCGCGGCTGCGGCCAGGCTCGGCGCCCGCTCGGCTGAGCTGCACGCGCGCGTCGAGCGGCAGTTCGTGCGCGAGTTCACGACTCGCAGCGCATCGGCCGAGGAGAGCGTGATGATCGCGCAGTCGGCGATCGAGGAGCTGGAGGAGCTCGACGACGATCTCGCGCTCGCCCGCGCCTGGTGGCTGCGGAGCAGCGCCGACCTCGCCGCCGCCCGCTGGCTCGACCGAGCCACGGCGATCGAGCGCGCGCTGATGCACGCCCGACGGGCCGAAGCCGGACGGGCGATGGTGGCGACGCTCGCGGGACTGTTGGCGCAGGCGCTGCTCCACGGACCCACCCATGTGCACGAGGCGATCGGCCGGATCGAGCTGCTCCCCGAGGAGCTTGGGCTGGAGGGGCCACTGCGAGTAGCGGTCGACACCGCTCTGGCCGGGGTGCTGGCGATGGATGGTCGCGTCGACGAGGCCCGCCGGATCTATCGAGACGGGGTCGCCACCACCGAGGAGTTCGGGCTCCGCTTGCGTCGGGCCGTGCAGGCGGTCGTCGGTGCGCAGATCGAGCTGTTCGCCGGCAACCCGGACGCCGCGGAGCAGGAGCTGCGCGCCTCGTCGCTGGCGCTGGACGAGTTCGGCGCGAGCACCTCCGCGGCCACGCACCGGGCGCTGCTCGCCGAGGTTCTGTGCGTGCTCGGCCGTCCGGATGAGGCCGAGGCCGAGGCGCGGAGGGTGAGCGGGGAGGCGACCGAGGACGACTTGATCACGCAGGTGCTGTGGCGCACCGCGCTGGCGCGGGCGCTGGCACGCCGCGGACTCGAGGCGGACGCTCGTGAGCCAGCGAGGCAGGCACTGCAGCTGAGCGCCGGCATGCAGTTTCCGTTCGTCCAGGTGGCGGCGCTGACCGCAGCCAGCGAGGCGGATGTGGCGGAGTCGGCGCTGCTCATGGATGACGCCCGCCGCATCCTGAAGGCCAAGGGCAATCAGGTTGAGCTCGCTCGTCTCTCGTTGCTCCCGACGAACCTGGCCGCGAGCAGGAAATCGCCAGCCCGCGAGTCGTTGGGTTAGGGTCCGTAGAAGAATCAGTCGTGGAATTTGACGAGTGGCTGGGCGTGTCTGACGACGCACGTGGGATGAGTCGATGCCGACGCATCGGCGATTCGCGCGGGTGGCGTCAGGCGCGTCCAGATGCCGTCAAAGCCGCGGAGTAATTCGTCTACGGGCCTTGAGATTCGCGCGACAGCGGATCGCGACGAAGGGGGTTTGTGGTGGCCGAACAGCACAGACGTGTGAGCGACGAGCACGGCCTCGAGGAGCACGGCCTCGAG
>JASHQV010000202.1 GCA_030038955.1 Solirubrobacteraceae bacterium | reverse complement strand
ACCTGCCGCTGTACGCGCTTACGATCCATCTCTCGACGTTCGAGATCGGGGTGCTCGCCGGTGGACAGGGCATCGCCTCGGTCGCCACCCGCCCGGTCATGGGCAAGCGCTCAGACCGGGCCAGATCGCGCACGCCGCTCATCGTCGCCGGCGCGTTGCTGTGCATCGGGACGCTGATCGCGATCCCGTACACCGGGAGCTTCGTCGTGCTGCTCGCTCTGGCGATCGTGTTCGGGCTCGGCACCGGGATCGTCACTCCGTCCACGATGGCCGCCATTGGCGACCTGGTCACCAAGGGCAACTACGGCTCGGCGATGGGCGTATTCGGCAGCCTGTGGGACTCGGGCCACGCGGGCGGGCCGATCGTGTTCGGGTTCCTGCTGGTTGCGGTCGGCTACCGCACCTCGTGGTTGGTCATGGCGCTGGTGATGGCCGTGGCGCTGCTTGCGTTCCTGCTCGGCACGCGCGCCACGCCGACCTCGGCGCAGCACGCCGCGTGATCGCGGTGTCGCCGCCCGCTCGCGCGGCGGCGACACGGTGTCCACGCGCGTCAGTGGATGCGATAATCACTCGAAAGATAACTATTTCAGTTAGGTTTGTGAGGAGACTCGGGGACGCATGGCCAAGCCGGATCGTGCCTATATCGTCTGCTCGACGCAGCGCAGCGGCAGCACGTACCTGTGCAAGCTCCTGGCGAGCACCAAGGTGGCGGGGATCCCGCAGGAGTACTTCGAGGCGCGCGCGGAGACGGGATCGCCGCCCCACCCGGGGTACTTTCTCGCCGGGCTCCCGCGCACCGGCGCCGGGATCCGCGACGACCTGCGTCCGACCGACGCTCCGGAATACTCCGATCTGCGAACCGTCGATGGATGGGAGGCACACCTGCAGCGTACGTTTCGCCTCGGCACGACGGGCAATGGCGTGTTTGCCACGAAGCTGATGTGGAACCAGCTGCCGGATCTCGAGCAGCATGCGGCGGCGCTGCCCGAATGCGCCGGTCTGTCGGGGTCCGAGCTGCTGGAGCGGCTGTTCGGGGATCCGCGCTACGTGTGGATGCGGCGGCGCGACAAGGTGCGCCAGGCGATCAGCATGTGGCGGGCGCTGCAGACCCGCACGTGGCGCTTGGAGCACCCGGCCGGCGACCGCGAACCCCCGAGGCTGTCCTACAGCTTCGAGGGCATCGAGCACCTCCGGCGTCGCTTGAGCGCTGACGCCGAGGCCTGGGGGCGCTACTTCCTGCACTCCCTGATCGAGCCGCTCGAGTTGGTCTACGAGGACGACGTCGGCCCGGATCCGGCGGGCGCGGTCACGCGCGTGCTGGCGCACATCGGCGTCGAGCTGCCCGCGGGGTGGAAGCCCGACGCGGGCATGGCGCAGCAGTCGGACGAGCTCAACGACGCGTGGTATGCGGCCTACCATCGGGATGCGGCCACCCCCGTGAGCGGTTGATGCCGACCAACATCCTCTACATCCACTCCCACGACACCGGCCGCTACGTGCAGCCGTATGGGCACGCGATCCCGACGCCCAACATCCAGTGGCTGGCCGACCAGGGGATCATGTTCCGCAACGCCTTCTGTGCGGCCCCATCGTGCTCGGGCAGTCGCGCCGCGCTGCTGACCGGCGAGTACTGCCACACCAACGGGATGATGGGGCTGGCGCACCGCGGGTTCTCGCTGGTCGACTACGACCACCAGCTCGTTCGCGTGCTGATGGCACACGGGTACCACTCGGAGCTGATCGGCGAGCAGCACATCTCCGCCGATCCGCACGTGCTCGGGTACGACGTCGTGCACGAGATTCCCGATACGCGCGTGCACTCCGTCGGTCCGGCGGCGATCGAGGTCCTGCGCAGCGGCATCCGCGAGCCGTTCTTCATGTCGATCGGCTTCTTCGAGACGCACCGTAGCTTCTTCGAGCCAAGCTCCGTGCGCGATCGCGTCTACTCGCTGCCGCCGCCGTTCCTGCCCGACACGCCCGAGATCCGCGAGGATGTCGCCGCCTACAAGGCGAGCGCTCGCTCGTTGGACCACGGCATCGGGAGCGTCTTGAACGCGCTTCAGGAGACCGGGCTCGACGAGCGCACGCTGGTGATCTTCACGACCGACCACGGGCTCGCGTTCCCGACGGCCAAGGCGAGCCTGCTCGATCGCGGGATCGGCGTCAGCCTGATCGTCCGCGGGCCGGGGTTCACCGGCGGCCGCGCGCTCGATCCACTGGTCTCGCACCTCGACGTCGTCCCGACCCTGTGCGATGTGGCCGGCGTGCCGACGCCGCCGTGGGCGCTCGGCCGCTCGCTGGTGCCGCTGGCCGCCGGCGAGGAGCAGCCAGGGGTCCGCTCGGCGATCTTCACCGAGCTCACCTATCACGCCGCCTACGAGCCGCAGCGGGCGATCCGCACCGACCGCTACAAGTACATCCGGCGGTTCGACGACTACCCGTATCCGGTGCTGCCGAACTGCGACGACAGCCCCAGCAAGAACGCCTACCTCGAGCGCGGCTGGGCGACCCGGCCCGTCCCGCGCGAGTCGCTCCACGACCTGTTCTTCAACCCCGGCGAAGGTCGCAACTACATCGACGAGGACGACTACGCCGGCGTCCTCGCAGACTTGCGCGAGCGCCTCGAGCAGTGGATGGTCGAGACCGACGACCCGCTGCTGCGCGGTCCGATCGCGCCGCCGGTGGGGGCCCGGATCAATCCTCAGTCGCAGCGCTCGGCCGAGGACCCGACGTTCGTGATCGACGAGCTCGGCGTTCCCGCCCCACGCTAGTGAGAGCGCCGCAAAGGAGAGCTCGCGCTGATCGTCATACTGCGGACACCCAATCTCTCGACTCTCGCGCCTGCTGCATGATTTGAAGGCGATGTGGCCCTGCGGCGACAGGCCCTGACCGTGTCACGTCGCTACTCGAGCGGGTACCGGCGCGGAGTCTCCTGCACCGAGATCCATCTGAGCTCGGTGAACTCCTCGAGCGCGGCGCGCCCCCCGAAGCGGCCGAACCCGGATGCCTTGACGCCGCCGAATGGCATCTGCGGCTCGTCCTGGACGGTGGTGTCGTTGATGTGGCAGATGCCGCTTTCGATCCGCTGTGCGAGCTCGAGCGCCGCCGGGACGTCGGCCGAGAAGATCGCGGCCGACAGTCCGTAGTCGCTGTCGTTGGCGACGTCGATCGCCTCGTCGGCGCCGTCGACCTCGATCACCGAGGCCAGCGGCCCGAACGACTCCTCCGAGTACACCCGCATCGGCGGCGTCACGCCGCGCAGCACCGTCGGCGGGAACACGGGGCCATCGGGCTCGCCGCCGGCGAGCACGCGCGCGCCCTTGCCGACGGCATCCTCGACCAGCGCAGTCACTCGCTCGAGCGCCGCCCCGTTGATCAGCGGCCCGATCGCGGTGCGCTGATCCCGCGGATCTCCGACCGGCAACCTTCCCGCCCACTCGGCCAGTCGCGCCGAGAAGTCGTCGGCGACGGAGCGATCGACGATCACCCGCTCGGTCGACATGCAGATCTGACCTTGGTGGAAGAACGACCCGAACGCGGCCGCGGCCGCCGCCCGCTCGAGGTCGGCGTCGGGGAGCACGATCAGCGGCGCCTTGCCGCCGAGCTCCAGCAGCACCCGCTTCAGGTGGCGCCCGGCGTTCTCGGCGATGATCGCGCCGACGCGGGAGGAGCCGGTGAAGTTGATCCGCCGCGTACGCGGGTGCGCGATCAGCTCGTCGACGACGTCGGGCCCGTCCTCCGGCGCGTTCGTGATCAGGTTGATGACGCCATCCGGCACGCCGGCGTCGACGATCGCGCGCACGACCTCGCCGTGCGCACGCGGGCACAGCTCAGAAGCCTTCATCACGACCACGTTGGCGTACGCGAGCGGCGTCGCCACCGAGCGGGTGGAGAGGATCACGGGAGCGTTCCATGGCGCGATCGCGACCACCACGCCGGCCGGAGCGCGGACCGCCATCGCAAGCTTGCCGGGGACGTCAGACGGGATCACCTCGCCGACCATCGAGTACGCCTGGGCCGCCGCCTCGCGCAGCATCGACGCAGCCAGATCGCAGTTGAACATGCCCCAGCCGAACACCGCGCCGGTCTCCTCGGTCATCACACCGGCGATCTCCGCCGAGCGCTCGGCGAGGATGTCGGCGGCCCGGCCCAGCAGCTGGCGCCGCTGCGCTGGCGTCGTCCGCGACCATTCCGCGAACGCCGCATGCGCGGCGTCGACCGCCCGGCGCGCGTCCTCGCGGCCAGCCGCGGCGGCGGTTCCGACCGCCTCGCCGGTGTATGGGAAGTGCACGTCGTAGCTGCGGCCCGAGGCGGCGTCGGTCCAGTCGCCGCCGATCAGCAGCTGCTGGTGGCTCCTCTCAGCGCTCACGATCTTCGCTCTCCTATCAATTGGTGTCGCTCGGCGCCAACACGAGTGTGTACCGCATCGTCCAGTAAGTCGAGCTCATCTCGGTGCCGTCCGCTGCGGTTCCCGGCTGGTGCCGCTCGAACGGCGTGATCAGCGGGGTCCGGACGCCGAAGACCGCGTCGCTGTCGAGATACGGATCACCGGCTACGAACACGTGCGTGACGAGCTCCTCGTAGCCGGCTTTGCGGGCCATGAAGTGGATGTGCGCGGGACGCATCGGAGAGCGGCCGGAGGCGCCAAGCAGCTCGCCGACGGGGCCGTCCTCGGGGATCGGGTAGGGCTCCGGCTTGACCGTCCAGAACCAGAAGCGTCCGTCGTCCTGGCTGCGCAGCTGAGCCCGGTCACGGGGCGCGTCGAGGTCGCTGTACTGCACGTCGTACAGCCCTTCGTCGTCGGCCTGCCAGACATCGATCGTGACGCCGCCCAAGGGCGTTCGGTCGAGCGCTTCGACACGACCCTGGACGAGGCACGGCTCGCCGGGCGCGCCGCCGGCGATGTCCTGCCCGTTGGCGAGCTGCGGGGCTCCCTCGACGAAGAAGGGGCCAAACACGGTCGACGGCGTCACCGGCGGCGGCGAATCGTGGTTGAGGCCGATCACCTGCATCGACAGTCCGAGCACGTCCGACAGCAGGATCAGCTCCTGCCGCTGGTCGCTGCACATCTGTCCCGTGCGGGTCAGGAAGTCGATCGCGTGGGCCCATTCGGCCTCGGTCAGCTCGACCTCGACGGCGAGCGCGTGCAGATGCTCGACGACGGCCCCCAGCAGCTGGCGCAGGCGATCATCCGGGGTGCCGGCAAAGCTCGCCAGCACCGCCTGTGTGAGCGAATCGCCTTCGAGGTTGCGCGTGCTCATCGCGTGCTCGCGACGGACATCACGCGCGGATGGGTGCTGGTGAGTGCGGTGTCGATGATGGCCTCCAGATCGTGCTCGTCGACGGGCGTGAGCCGAACGGCTCCATGTGACCGGGTCAGCATCCCACGACGTTTCGTCTCGCGGCACGAGTTAGGATCACCAGATCGGCCGCGCGGTGCGCGCGCGGAGACAACGATTCGTGAGTCCGAGGGAGGACGATCATGGCCAAGACGTTGAAGGGCGCGTGTTTGTGTGGTCGTGTGGAGTATGAGGTCGAGGACCCTGAGGCGATGGGTTTCTGTCATTGCACGCGTTGCCAGCGGTGGACGGGGTCGAGCCTGGCTGGGGTGGTGGTCGACGCGGACCACTTCAGGTTCACGCAGGGCGCCGACCTCGTCAAGCGCTATGAGAGCGAGTTCGCGCCGCGTCATTTCTGTAGCAACTGCGGCTCCAGCCTGTATGACGATCTCGGCGGCAAGTACTTCGTCGCGGCTGGGTTGATGCGCGAGCTTGATCTGCAGCCAAGCTTCCATCTGCAGGTTGCCTTCAAGGCGCCGTGGGAGACGATCGGCGACGATGCGCAGCAGTTTGCCGAGGCGGCTACCGCATAGCCGGCCGTAGCACGGGCAACTTACGGCGGCTCCAACGAGCGGAGGGAGCGAGCGGATGCAGATCAGGGCTGCGGTGCTGGAGCAGTTCGGCGAGCCGCTGGTGATCACGGACCTGGACCTCGCCGAGCCAAAAGCCGGCGAGGCGCTGGTGCGCCTGGTTGCGTGCGGCGTTTGCCACACCGACATGTACACGGCCTCGGGGGCTGACCCGTCCGGGTACGCGCCGACGGTGCTCGGTCACGAGGGAGCCGGCGTCGTCGAGGCGGTCGGGCCCGGCGTCGAGTCGCTTGCGGTCGGCGATCACGTGGTGACGCTGTTCTCGCCGCAATGCCGCGAATGCGAGCACTGCCTGAGCGGTCTGACGAACATCTGCATCGCGATCCGCGAGCAGCAGAACAAGGGCTACCTGCCGGACGGCACGACGCGTCTGTTCCGCGATGGTGAGCCGGTCCGGCATTTCATGGGCACCTCGACGTTCGCCGAGTACACGGTGATGCCGGAGATCGCGCTCGCGCGCGTCTCGAAGGAGGCGGCCTTGGAGGCCGCCTGCCTGTTCGCGTGCGGCCTGTCGACGGGGCTCGGCGCCGCGATGTACCGGGCGGAGGTGCGCGCCGGCTCGACCTGCGTCGTGTTCGGCGCCGGCATGGTCGGCCTCGGCGCGGTCGCGGGCTGCCGTCTGCAGGGCGCCGAGCGGATCATCTGCGTCGACCTGTCCGGTGACCGTCTGGAGCTGGCGCGCGGGCAGGGCGCGACCGATCTGTGGCAGGCGGGACCGGAGATCGTCGAGCGGGTGCAGGCCGAGACCCGCGGCTTCGGCGCCGATTACACGTTCGAGGCGACCGGACGGGTCGAGGTCATGCGCCAGGCGGTCGAGTCCGCAAGGATGGGCTGGGGCCTCGCGACGATCGTCGGCGTCGCCGGCAAGGGCGAGCAGCTGGAGGTGATCCCCCGCTGGCTGATCCAGGGCCGTCGCATCGTCGGCGCGTCGTTCGGCGGCGTCAAGGGGCGCGACCAGGTGCCCGAGCTCGTCGACCGCTACCTCGCGGGCGAGATCGACGTCGAGCCGTTCATCTCACACCGGCTGACGCTCGACCAGGTGAACACGGCGTTCGAGCTGATGGAGGCACAGGACGGGATCCGCAGCGTGATCACCTTCTGAGCCAGCGATCCGAAGCTCGCAGCCCAGGCGTCACCGGGCTCTGTCGAGCGGTTCCGCGGATCACGGCAGGATCAGGTGGCTGTCGCCGAACTCGTGCCACAGGTAGCCGCCCGCGAGCGCGCGCTCGTAGCAGCGCCGCACGAGCCGCTCGCGTCCGATCGCCGCGAGCATCTGCAGGTGCGAGGCCTGGGGCTCGTGCCACCCGGTCAGCAGCCCGTCGACACAGCGGACGGGGCAGTCACGTGAGATCACCAGGTTGGTCCAACCCTGGCGCGGCTCGACGGTTCCGTCCGCGGCGGCGGCCGACTCGAGCGCGCGGACGACCGTGGTCCCGATCGCGATCACCCTCCGTCCTGCGGCGCGGACGTGGTTGACCAACCTCGCTGTCGGCGCGGGCACCGTGTACTCCTCGGGATACGGCGGCTCGTGCGCCTCGGGCGAGGACACGCCCGCGTGCAGCGTCACCGGCGCGATCACGACGCCGATCGCGATCAGACGCGTCAGCAGCTCGGCCGTGAACGGTCGCCCGGCGCTCGGCATCTCGGCGCTGCCCGGGACGCTGGCGTACACCGTCTGGTAGGCGCTGAGCGGCCAGCGCCGGCGGACGTATCCGTAGCGAATCGGATGGCCGTGGCGATTGAGATACCGGTGCAGCTCCGCGATCCCCTCGGTACACGCGAGCCACAGCCGTCCGTAGCCGGCGTACGGTGCCAGCAGCTCGAGCGCGGCCGGCTCCGGTAGCTGGATCCGCTCACCGGGGCGTCCGTCGGCGAGCGGAGAGACGCCGTCGGCGCTGCGGAGCTCGACGACGACCCGCTCCCGTTTGGCGGTGCCGCCGGCGGCACCGCTCGGCGCGCGCGTGGAGAAGCGCACCTCGATGCTCGTGCCGTTGGCGCGGACGGCCGGGACCGCGGCCGGCAGCGTCGCCGAGTTGTTGACCACGATCAGGTCGCCTGGCCGCAGGTAGTCCGCCAGCTGTCGGAAGCGGGCGTCGATGATCGCGCCGCTCGCGCGGCGGGCGACCATCAGGCGCACCTCGTCACGCTGGAGGCCACGCGCTTCGGGCGGCTCGCTCG
>JASHQV010000201.1 GCA_030038955.1 Solirubrobacteraceae bacterium | reverse complement strand
CCATGCCCAGTAGTGACGGAAACCCGTAGGATCGGGCGACGATGCGACTGGGTGTGCTCACGGGGGGCGGAGACTGCCCGGGACTCAATGCCGTGATCCGCGCGGTCGTTCGCAAGGCGGTGGACGGCTACGGGGCGGAGGTCGTCGGCTTCAAGGACGGATGGCGCGGGCCGCTGGAGGACCTCGCAGCGCCACTGACGATCGAGTCGACCCGCGGCATCCTTCCGCGCGGCGGCACGATCCTCGGCAGCTCACGGACGAACGTGTTCAAGCGCGAGAACGGCCCTGAGCTCGTGCGCGAGACGCTCCAGCGCCACGAACTCGACGGCCTGATCGCGATCGGCGGCGAGGACACGCTCGGGGTCGCGGAGCGGCTGGGGGAGCAGGGGCTGAAGCTGATCGGCATCCCGAAGACGATCGACAACGACCTCGGCGCCACCGACCAGACGTTCGGCTTCGACACCGCGCTGCACGTGGCGACCGAGGCGATCGATCGCCTCCACACCACGGCCGAGAGCCACAACAGGATCCTCGTCGTGGAGGTGATGGGTCGGAGCGCAGGCTGGATCGCGCTGCACAGCGGGATCGCCGGCGGCGCCGACGTGATCCTGATCCCCGAGATGCCGTTCGACATCGACCAGGTCTGCCGCCTGATCAGCCACCGCCACGAGCGCGGCAGGTACTTCTCGATCGTCGTCGCGGCCGAGGGCGCCACTCCCCAGGAGGGCACGACGATGACGCTGCAGACGGGCGAGACCGATGAGTTCGGGCATCCCCGGCTGGGCGGGATCGGCCAGCGCCTCGAGCGCGAGATCGAGCAGCGTACCGGCTATGAGACGCGGGCGACCGTGCTCGGGCACGTGCAGCGTGGCGGCACCCCGACGGCGTTCGACCGGGTGCTTGCCACGAGGCTCGGGCTGGCCGCTGTCGACGCCGCCCACGCGGGCCGGTGGGGCACGATGACGGCGCTCCACGCAACCGACATCGAGCTCGTGCCGATCGCCGAGGCGGTCCGGGAGGTGCGGCGCGTGCCGGTCGAGGAGTACGAGCGCTACGGGGTCCTGTTCGGATGAGCCTGTCGACGTCCACCGAGGTGAAGCGCCCATGACGGTATCGGCCGCCAGCGCGATCGACGAGCTGTGCATCGACACGATCCGCACGCTGTCGATGGACGCCGTGCAGAAGGCGAGCTCGGGTCATCCGGGCACGCCAATGGCGCTGGCGCCGCTCGCCTACGTGCTGTTCACGCGCGTGATGCACCACAACCCGCGCAACCCGGAGTGGCCCGACCGCGACCGCTTCGTGCTGTCCTGCGGGCACGCGTCGATGCTGCTGTACTCGGTGCTCTACCTGAGCGGCTACGACCTGACGCTGGACGACTTGAAGGACTTCCGCCAGCTCGGCTCGAAGACGCCCGGCCATCCCGAGTACGGAGAAGTGCCCGGCGTCGAAGTGACCACCGGACCGCTCGGGCAGGGCATCGCCAACGCCGTCGGCATGGCACTGGCCGAGCGGATGCTGGCCGTCCGCTTCAACCGTCCGGAGCACGATGTGGTCGACCACTACACGTACGTGATCGCGTCCGACGGTGACCTCGAGGAGGGGCTCAGCGGCGAGGCGTCGAGCCTCGCCGCGCACCTGCAGCTCGGCCGCCTGATCAGCTTCTACGACAACAACCACATCTCGATCGAGGGCCCGACCGAGCTGTCCTTCAGCGAGGACGTCGCCGGCCGCTACGAGGGCTACGGCTGGCACGTCCAGAACCTCGGCGAGAGCCTCGCGCTGGAACGTCTGGAGGACGCGCTGGCCGCCGCGCGCGAGGTGACCGACCGGCCGTCTCTGATCATCGTCCGCACCCACATCGCGCAGGGCGCACCCCACAAGCAGGACACGGCAGCGGCGCACGGCAGCCCGCTCGGCGAAGACGAGATCGTGGCCACCAAGCGGGCGATGGGCTGGCCCAGCGAGGAGCCGTTCTACGTTCCACCGGAGGCACTCGGGCACTTCCGCCAGGCAGTCGCGCGGGGGGCGGCGGCCGAGCAGGACTGGAGCGGTCGGTTCGAGGCCTACCGCCGGGCCCATCCGGAGCTGGCGGCCGAGTTCGAGCGGCTCGTCGCCGGTGAGCTGCCGGACGGATGGGACGAGCAGCTCCCGACCTATCCGGCGTCGACGACGCCGACCGCTACGCGCAAGTCCGGCCAGGAGGTGCTGCAGTGGGCTGCCGCTCGCGTGCCGGAGCTGGTCGGCGGCTCGGCCGACCTGGCGCCGTCGACGCTGACGCACATCGACGCGGCCGGCGACGTCGAGGGTGGCGCCTACGATGGGCGCAACCTCCACTTCGGGATCCGCGAGCATGCGATGGGGGCGATCGTCAACGGGCTGACGCTGCACCATTTGCGCGGCTATGGCTCCACGTTCCTCACGTTCAGCGACTACATGCGCGGCCCGATCCGGCTGGCGGCACTGATGCGGGTACCGTCGATCTTCGTGTTCACCCACGATTCGATCGGGCTCGGCGAGGACGGGCCGACGCACCAGCCGATCGAGCAGCTGGTGGCGCTGCGGGCGGTCCCCAACCTGTCGGTGATCCGTCCGGCCGGGGCGAACGAGACGGCGCTCGCCTGGCGGCACGCGATCGGCTCACTCGACCACCCGTGCGCGCTGATTCTGTCGCGCCAGGGGATGCCGACGACGGATCCCAGCGAGCTGCCCGACGATGCGATCGAGCGCGGCGCCTACATCCTGCGTGACTCGTTCGAGGCGCCCGATCCACCGGCGGCGATCCTGATCGGCACCGGCAGCGAGCTGCAGATCTGTGCGCAGGCCGCCGACCTGCTGGAGGATCAGGGAGTCGCGACGCGGGTAGTGAGCATGCCGTGCATGGAGCACTTCGCCGACCAGCCCCGGGAGTACCGCGACGGCGTGCTACCGCCGCGCTGCCGGGCGCGGATCTCGGTGGAGGCGGCCAGCCCGATCGGGTGGGACCGCTGGGTGGGCGAGGTCGGCGAGCCGATCGGGATGGAGACGTTCGGCGCCTCGGCTCCCGCCGCCGCCCTGTACGAGCACTTCGGGTTCACCGCCGAGGTCGTCGTCGAGGCGGCCCGCGAGGCGATCGTGCGGGCGCAGGGAGAGGACATTTGATCCGCCACCGTCAGAACGGAGGAGCGGCTTGATCACGCCGGACATCGAGGTGCTGGACAACCCCATCGCGAGCTTCACGGACGCGCTGCTCGACGCGGCCGCCGACGGCGGCCACGTCGCGCTGACCGGCGGCTCGACCCCCAAGCAGGCCTACGAGCGGGCGGCGACGCAGCCCGAGGCGTTCGCCGGCGCGCACATCTGGTTCGGGGACGAGCGCTGCGTGCCGCCCGACGACGAGCGCTCGAACTTCGGGATGGCGAGGCGCGCGCTGCTGGATCCAGTCGCCGCCGCGGGCATCGCCCTCGGCAGCTGCCACCGGATGAAGGGCGAGCTCGGGCCGGACGCCGGCGCGGAGGACTACGCGGGCGAGCTGGCGGCCACCGACGCCGGCCCCGGCGGCCCCGAGTTCGCGCTGATCCTGCTGGGCATCGGACCGGATGCGCACGTCGCCTCGATGTTCCCCGGCCAGCGGTCGCTGGGGGAGCGATCGCGGCTGGTCGTCGGCGTGCCCGAGGCCGGTCACGAGCCGTACGTGCCGCGCATCTCGTTCACGTTTCCGGCGCTGTCGCTGGCCCGCCGCGTGCTGCTGATGGCCACCGGCGCAAGCAAGGCGGAGGCGATCGGCAAGGCGTTCGGCGCAGGCGCGCGGCCGCGGCCGGAGCTGCCGGCCTCGATGTTGGTCGAGCACGTGCGGTCGCTGACCGTGCTGCTCGATCGGGACGCGGCGGCTGCCCTGTGACATCGGTCGTCGGCATCGATCTGGGCGGGACCAAGGTCGCGGCTGCCGTCCTTGGGGACGGCAGCCTTGGTGACTCGATGATCGAGCCGACATGCCTGGATGACGGCGACGCGCTCGTGCGCCAGCTGGTCGAGATCGTCGGTCGCGTGCGGGACGGCGGGGCGCTCGACGGCGTCGGCATCGGCGTCCCCTCGACGATCGAGTTCCGCACCGGCCGCGTCGTCTCCTCGGTCAACATCCCGCTCGAGAACATTCCGCTGCGCCAGGTTCTCGGTGACGCGCTCGGCGTGCCCGTGTTCGTCGACAACGACGCCACCGTCGCGGCGCTGGCCGAGGCTCACGACGAGCACCTGAGGCTGGTCGCGCACAACCTCGTGATGCTGACGATCGGGACCGGCGTCGGCGGCGGGATCGTGCTCGGCGGGCGGATCTTCCGTGGTGCGACCGGCGGTGCCGGCGAGCTCGGTCATACGCTGGTGACGGTGCCGGCCGACCCTGACGTGCCCGAACCCGGAGAGTTCCCGCAGCACGGCTCGCTCGAGTGGGGTGCGGCCGGGCATGCGCTCGACCGCGCGGCCGCGAAGCTAGCCGCCGAACACCCCGAGTCGGCCGTCGGCCACAAGGCCGCGGCCGGCGAGCAGGTCACAGGAGTCGACGTCGTTGACGCTGC
>JASHQV010000200.1 GCA_030038955.1 Solirubrobacteraceae bacterium | reverse complement strand
AGTGCCGACCGTGGCGGTCGCGACGCCGATGTAGAGCACGCTGATGATCCCAACGCTGATCGCGGTGCTGCGAGGCACTGCGCGGGCGGGATCGTCGAACTCCTCAGACAGGTGCGAGATCGCCTCCCATCCGAAGAACGCAAAGAAGATAGTGACCCCGACTCGTCCGATCGCACCAATGCCACGCGGCGCGAACGGCGTCCACGCGGCGGTGTGAATCCGAGGTATCGATACGGCGATCGCCGCCAGCAGCAGCGTGGCGATGGTCGCCGCGAAGATCAGTTGCAAGCGGCCGCTGAGCTTGATCCCGCCCAGATTGGTCGCGGTCGCGACGAGCAGGATCATGGCCGCGATAGCGAACGCGTCGGCGCGGCCGAGGTGCAGATAGGAGGCGGCGTAGTAGGCGCCGGTCAACGCCACCAACGCTTGGGCGGTCGCAGCGGCAAAGAAGTAGTACCAGCCGATGATCGTGCCGATCGCGCCGCCGAACGCGCGGGTGGCGTAGGTCAGCACGCCACCGGCATCCGGAGTGCGCGCAGCCAGTGCCGCGAACGTCAACGCCAGCGGAACGCCCAGTACGCAGTCAAATGCCCAGGCCACCAGCGAGGCCGGGCCGGCTTGCGCGGCGCCGAGACCCGGCAGTAGCAGCACCCCGGCACCGAGCACCGCCCCCACGTACAACGCCACGCCCTGCGGGATCGAGATGCTCCGCCGTAGCTCACCGGGCATGTCACCACATCCACTCGCAACCGAAACCGATCCAGGTCTGCCAAGCAGATCCAGTAAGAGACTCGCAGCATCACAGCCACCGGGCCAGTGGCAAGATTGCCAATATCCGATAGATTATTGCCATGACGGTTAGTCCTGGGACAGTTGCCGTCGCCGTGACCGATGGCGTCCCCATCTTCGAGGTCGCGGTTCCCTGCCTGGTGTTCGGTCAGTCCCGCCTCGACCTCGCCGATCCGTGGTACGAGTTCCGGCTGTGCGCGGCCAAACCCGGCCACACGCGCGCCGACGCGTGGTTTCTCGCAGATACCCCGTACACACTGGAAGCGCTCGCGAGCGCCGATACCGTCATCGTGCCCGCGTGCGAAGACGTGCACGAGCACACTCCCGACGAGCTGGTCGAGGCGATCCGCGCAGCGCATCAGCGCGGAGCGCGGATCGCGTCGATCTGCTCGGGAGCGTTCGTACTGGCCGCGGCCGGACTCTTGGACGGCCGGATGGCCGCTACGCACTGGATGCACGCCACGCTGCTCGCCGAGCGCTACCCGGCGGTCAGAGTCAATGCGGACGTGCTCTACGTCGATGACGGTGATGTGCTCACCAGCGCCGGCACCGCCGCCGGGCTTGACCTCTGCCTGCACCTG
Organism: Solirubrobacteraceae bacterium; assembly: GCA_030038955.1. Lineage (GTDB taxonomy): Bacteria > Actinomycetota > Thermoleophilia > Solirubrobacterales > Solirubrobacteraceae > Palsa-465. Next base: position 10,071 of record JASHQV010000200.1, on the reverse strand, counting down.
TTGCGCTGTGACCTCGGTGCCGAGGTCGCCAACGCGGTAGCCCGCCGACTGGTCGTCCCCGCGCACCGGCCTGGCGGACAAGCTCAATACGTCGAGCATCCCCTCCCCGCGGATGACGCAGACGGACTGGCGCCATTGCTGCAATGGGCATCAAACCACCTGGAGCGCCCGCTGACGCTCGCCGAGCTCGCAAGCCGTGCCCACGTCAGCCCTCGCACGCTCGTCCGACGTTTCCACGCCGCGACCGGCACCACACCCCTACAGTGGCTGCTCACCCAGCGCGTCGAGCGAGCACGCGAACTGCTGGAGGCCACCGATCTATCAATCGAATACGTAGCCGAGCGCAGTGGCTTCGGAAGCGCTCCCAATCTGCGCCACCACTTCTCCGCCAGCGTCGGCGTTCCGCCCACCGAGTACCGACGCACCTTCCGTACCGCAGGCTGGGACACGAGCGACAGCAGACGCGGCCAACTGAGCGATCTAACATCGTCCGACCTGCCACACCACAGCGACTGATGCACCCTAAACGGGACCAGCCTCAACCGCTTTGGCTCGTTTTTCGACACACCGCCCGCACGGGTCTCGGGGTCCGGTAAGGCATTAGAACTTGTGGTATGCAGGCTTGGTCAGGGAGGGTGACTGTCGCTCGAACCGCACGCGCCGTACCTGGAGGATGCTCACCCGGAGCACAACCTGCGCGAAGGCCATGAGCACCACATCCTCACCATGTCGTTGCCGCCGGTCGGGAAGGACTTTCAGGTAGGCAGCACCGACGACCGCTAGCGGCAGTGCCGGAAACAGCACAGAACGTGGGAGGAGTTGGCGGGGAGCGACCTGGCGGAGTACGAGTCCCCGAGCAAGAGGTCGATGATCCAATCGGTGGCGTTCATCGATGCCTTACCGTAGAGACGGAGAGGGACACTGAGTGGGGGCGAGTCGCTCACTATCTCCTGCCAAGCGAACGAGCGGACTATCGTTGCTCACGGATGGCTCGGTAGTCCGAGTCACATTACGAGAGCGTCAAGGTCTACCGTGGCATCCTCGTCTGGAGCCCCCTGTGGCATCGCGTTGGCTAACAAACCACGCGGGGACGGCATCGAGGCCGCCAACCTCGATGCCGTAGCGTTCTTCTAGTTCCGCAATAGCCCGCTCGTGCACTACCGGATCAGACGACAGTGAAGCTGACACACGGCCGGTGCACGCCACCTCGGCGTAAACAGGGGGATTATGATCGTGAGCTCTGTCCTGTAAGTATCCGGACGGCGCATCGAGCGTTCCATCGACTGCCGCGCATAAGCCGCATCGGCAGCCTGGCGCTGGAGCGTGATGTTCGTGCGAGTATCAGATCGCCTCGATTGTTCGTGACGGGAAGCGCTCGAAGTCGGGGTTGTGTATGAGCGGTGCGGACAGCACGAAACCGGTCGATGAGAGGCGCACGCGAAAGAGCCGCCACCCGATGAGTGGTTGGTCCTCTGGACAATGCAGCTCTCTCTCGTCCATTGGCGTAGTGAAGTTCTGGTTGTGCCCTACCGTTGTTCGCGGATCGTTCTGTATGCCCCGAGGCCGGCGCGCAGGCCGTGTAGCTGCTTGGCGGTGACCAGTTGCGCGAGCTTCGCATCGATCGTGTCGATTGCTTGCCGGATGGCGTGTGCCGCAATGCTTCCGCGTTCGGTCAGTCGCAGCTCCATCCGCCGCCGGTCCTGAGGGTCGGTGCGTCGCTCCAGATATTCGCGGAGCACCAGCGTGTCGATCAGCTGGCTGGCTGCCTGCTTGCTCAGTCCCAGCCAGGAGACGACATCGGCCTGCGAGCTGAACTTTGGCTCGGGCCTACGTCGATCGAGTGCCGCGAGGACGAACACGCCGTTGCGGGGCACGTCATCACAGCCGCCGGCGATAAGCGCCTGCCGGATCGCGTCGCGGTACACCTCGCGGGCCTCGCGCATCAGCAACGGCACGGGGACGTCCTCATACCAGAGACGATCAGCCATCTGACTAACGCGGCAGGCCGCGGCGAATTGCGGGGCCGGGCAGGGATCGCTTGATCTCGGCGAGCACGGCGAGTCCGCGACGCAGCCCGGCCAGCTCCACCTCCGTAAGCTGGCGCTCAAGCTCTCGGTCCACGTACCCTGCGCCCTCGAAGCTCGCCTCGTTGGCTGCGCGACCGCGCTCGGTCAGGGCCAAGGACACCGTGCCGTCTTGCGAATCGATCGTTCGCGTGACGTACCCACGCAGGACCAGGACGTCCACGAGCTGACTGAACTCGCGCTTCCTGATCCCCAACCCCTCGATCATCTCCGGGATCGACTCCTCCTCATTGGCGAGGTAGGCCAGCAGGTAGCCACCGGGATTGGGAAGGTCCTCGAACCCGCCCGCGGCGAGCCGTTCATCGATCGCGCGCTTGTAGCTGCCGCGCGCGACGCGCATCAGCTCGGGGATCGAGCCGTAGGTGTCGGCGATTGAAGGTTTTGACATGCACACACCGTACTCCAACCGATCTAGTACTGTCAAGCTTTCAGACAGTCTGACTAAGGTATCATCGTGCAGTGGCTGCGACACCAACACCGAACAAGACCTTCATTCGCTATGCGGCAGGACCCGCAGCTCCGGAACCGGCAACGAGCACAGCTCGCACGAGAGCCCTGGTCACCTACTTGCTGAGGGCGGCATGACCGACGTCCGAACATATGACCCGGCGGGCGACGTGTTGCCCGATCCGATTCCTGACCCGTTGGTCGAGCTTTTGGCTAATCGTCTGCGGGTGATCGGTGATCCGACCCGGATCAGGCTGCTTGATCGGCTGCGGCACGGCCCGGCGAGCCACAGGAGCTAGTGGATGCGGCGGGTACGAGGCCGCAGAGTGTGTCCAAGCACATTACGCGGCCGCTGGAGCCGAGGTTCGTTGTGCGCGCAGCCACCTATCGGCTTGGGGAGATCTGCGACAAGCTCAACCGCGACCTTGACCGCTATCCGCCGCCACAGCGCAACCGCAAGGATGAGATGCCTTTGCGCCAAACCTGGAGCCGGTCGCAGATCCAGTCGATGCTCCGCAACCCGAAGCACACCGGCTACAACGTCTGGAACCGCTACGACAAGCGCCAGGGGCGGCCCGTGATCCGTCCGCGCTCTCAATGGTCTGGAGCCCGACGCCGACGCATGAGGCGATCGTGCCGCGGGATCTGTTCGAGCAGGTCGAGGAACGCGCCGAGCGCAATAAGAAGCGCTCACGCACGCCGCAGGCAATCGACTACACACGGTGCGCCGGACAGCGCGACGGGCGGTGTACGTGCTCCGTGGCCGGGTTCGCTGTGGCGTGTGCGGGCGCCGAGTGGAGGGCGGCCACCAGAAGCACAACAACTGGTATCGCTGCCAATACGTCACCCGCCGCGGCCCGATCGCCGCCGGCGTCGCCGGCCACTCCCGCGTCCTCGGGATCAAGGCGGACACGATCCTCGACGCACTGCTCGACTTCCTCGCCCGCCGCATCTTCGGCCCCAACCGCCTCTACCTCCTGCGCGCCGAGCTTGCCAACGCGACCGCCGCGTCGTGGAAAGACCACGACGCAGAGCCTGAACGCATCCAACACGAGCAGCGCGACATTCAGCGCAGCCTCTACCGCCAAACCCTGCGCCTGGAGGAGCAGGAGCACCCCAACCACCCGATCGTCGCGCTCGCGACCCGCGGCATCGAGGAGCTAGCCGCCCGCCAAGAAGCCGTCCAAGAAGCCATCGCCGCCCTGCGCGTCAACCGTCCCGACGGCGCCCACCCTGACGAGATCGCCGCGATGCTCGACGCGATCCCCGACATGCGCGACGCGCTCAACAAGGCCGACGAGACCGAGCTAATGCAGATGTTCGACGCGCTCGATGTGACCGCCACCTACACCAAGCCAACCCGCCGACTCCAACTCGCCGCAACCGTCACCGGCGAGCTGGTCGCCGACCACGAAAAAACGACCGCCCCACAGGGACGGTCGCTGAATTGTGGCATAGCGGGGGCGGGATTCGAACCCGCGACCTTCGGGTTATGAGCCCGACGAGCTACCAGACTGCTCCACCCCGCGGCGGATTAGAAGGTATAGCACTTCCGGTGGGCCAGCGGGCGGAATTGGGGCGAAGGGGGGGGTGAAAAGGGGCGCGCTGGATGCTCTTAAGGGGTATGAGCAACCAACAGCCCCAATCCCGCCGTGACCGCCGCGCCCGAGACGTCTGTGAAAACGGGAGCCAGCGCGCGAGACAGATCGCCTCGGCGAAGCGGATGTGCCGCAACGTCGCGAGCTTCACGGACCCGTTCACGCTCGAGTGCTGGGCCTCGACGTTCCTCGGCAAGCTGTGGCGGATGCGCGACAGCGTCGACTACGACGATGGCTGGCCGCTGATCCTCGGCGAACCGATCGTCGAGACGATGGCCCACGTAGGTGGACGCGGAGCGAAGGCGGCGCTGATGGCGCTGTCGCGGCTCGATCGCACGATCCTTGGCGTGGTCTGCGCCGACCTCGCCCGTGAGCTGACGGACGTGGCGCTTCCGCACTGGTTCGATCAGGTGGCGGCGATCGAGGTGACGCGTGCCGCGTGGGCGTCAAAGCCGAAGCTTCCCGGCGAGATGGTGCTGATCGGCGCCAACCGGGCCGGCAGAGAAACGCTTTCGCTGCTCGTCGCGATCGACCCGGCGCAGGACGGCGTCGCCACGCACCTGCTGACAACCCGACCGTTCGATGACGCGCTCGAGCGGTTCGCCCAGCAGGCTGCCGAGCAGGCCCGGCCATTCCCGTTCAAGGCGGCGGAGCCGGCGTTCGTCTGCCGTCGTGCGGAGGCGGCGATGCGTCGTACCGACGCATCGCCGCTGGCCGAGGTCCATGAGCTATATGGCGATGTGAGAGCGGTCGCGCTGAACTACATACACCAGGTGATCCAGCCGCGCGTGATCCGCAACGGCCTGTCGGCAGACTCGTGAGGCTGGGCCCCACCGGGGCGGCGGACGGCGGTCAGCCGTCCGCCGCCCCGGCCATCCGCCCCCACTTCACCCGATCCGGCGTGGTGGCAGGTAGAGCACGGCGTTACGGTCGCTGGGCTCGCCCGCGAACCCACCGGGCCGGCCGCCGGTCGCGCTTAGGTACGAGAGCTCCCGCGAGATCCGCCCCAGCGTCCCGGTGAGCCCGCTCACCCCGCTCACCCCGCTCGTCCCGGGGGACACGTGGTCGAGCATCCACGTTCGAATCGCAACCCCCGCCCCACCGTGGGTCTCGTGCAGCTGCAGTGCACGCGCCTGCTGGGGCCAGTCGATCAGCGACGCGGTCTCGATCTCCCAATGCCCGCCCGCGGCGGTCTGCCGAGGGCGGATCCGGTTGCGGTGTGTGTGGCCATTGAGCAGCAGCACCACCCGGGGCGAGGAGTCGAGCACGGCCTGCAGCTGCCCGCCGCCGACCGTCTGGCGCAGGGTCTGGTGGGAGACGAACACGACCCATCGGTCCCCCGCCCCGTCGAGTGCGGCGCGCACGAACTCCACCTGGCCGGGAACGACGCGACCACCTGATCCGCCCACCCGCGAGGCGAGGTCCAGCACGATCAGCCGCAGCCGGTCGCCGAGGTCGTAGACGAAATCGAGTCGCTCGTCCGCGCCGTAGGCCGCCGTGGCCGAGCGCAGCTCCACGACCGCCTCGCCGACCGACAGCTCCTGCCGGCGCGGATCGGCCGGGACCTTCACGGTCGGACCCTGGAGCGCCTCCAGCAGGAACTGATCGGCGAGGCCGGACAGCGGCGGCCCGTCCGGCGTGCTGACCGCCTCGAGCTTCAGCTGCGGAGGCAGCGAGAGGCCCTCGGGAAGCGTCCACAATGCCCGATTGCCGACGGCCAGACGCTGTGTCAGTGAGCTCGGGACCAGCTCGCCCGCCGCCAGCACGTCGTGGTCGCCCAGCACCGGTAGCCAGGGTCGCTCGAGCCCGCCGGACGAGAACCTGCGAACCGCCTCGCGCAACAGCCCGGGATAGCGGGGCGCGTCGACGTCGGGGCGGTAGTAGAACGGGTCAGGATCGGACTCGAGCTGCACCCCGTAGTAGCCGTCGGGTCCGCTGCCGGGCTGGACAGAGCCGCCGCGCAGTGCCGCCAGTGCCTGGTGCAGCTCGTTTTGCTGGGCGTTGTCGATCAGATCCCCACCCTGGATGACGACGTCTGGGCCGAGCGAGCGCATCGCCCGCACCGCCCCGGCCAGCACCTGCACCGTCAGCGTCTCCTGCGGACGGAAAGTCGACTGGAACGGCGGTCCCAGCCTCGCCAGGAACGTCACCCGCGCCGGCGAGGAGGCGTCGAGCACGTGCGCGTCGGTGAGATGCCCGAGGGTCCCCAGCGACACGCCCATTCCAGCCCGTCCCCCGCCGAGGTCGTCGCGCTCGATCAGTGGCTCGCCGGGCAGCACCCGCAGCTGCCCGTCGCCGACGGGGTCGCCCCAGGTGGCCCGGAGAGTCGAGCCCGACTCCGACGACCAGCTCGATGAACCTCCACAACCTGTCAAGACAACCGCCCCGATACCCGCAGCCGAGGTAAGCAGCATCTCCCGCCGCGTGAAGCCGGTCATGCGCCCAGGCCCTCCACGACCGACTCACGCGTGGCCTCGCGCGTGACCCAGGCGACCGCCGCGACCGCGGCAACCACCAACCCACCGACGACCGCCAGCAGCTCGGGCCAGCGGGCGCCCAGATCGAGCACTGCGTAGTCGATCGCCAGGCGCGACAGGGCCGGTCCGAACACGAGCTCCTCGAGCGCCACGCCGACGATGGCGGCCGGCACGACCAGTGTCAGCACGGTTCCCGTCAGCACCCTCGCGACGGCGCCCCAGCCGGCACCGAGCGCGCGCAGCACCGCGAGCGTCCGGCGCCGCTCCTGCACGGTCAGGCCGCACGCCTGGATCAGCGCGTACAGGCAGACCAGCCCGTCCACCACCGCGACCGCACGTAGGATCGTGCGCAGCACGTTGACCAGCGGCACACCCCGAGCCGTCGCCCCCGTAGACACGGCGGGCTCGCCCCCAAGGCGAGCCAAAGCCGAATCAACCGCATTCACGCTGGCACCGGGCGCGACGATCACGGCCAGCTCGGACCCGACCGCGGGATCGGCCCGCAGCAGCTTCGCCGCTGGCACGTACGCGACCTGGCCGTCGTTGTCGAGCGAGCTGACGATCCCGCTCACGCGCACGCGGAGCTCGCGGCCGTTCGGCAGCGCGACTGCGAGCTGCGAGCCGAGGTCAGCCCCAGCGCGTCGGCCAGCCCCTCGCCCACCTCGGCCTGATCCGGCCCGTGCAGCCGGCGACCGGACACGAGCGGTGGCGCTTCGAAGCGGACGTGGTTGCCGGGGAACGCGATCACGTCGATCGTCTCACCCAGCTCGAACGAGTCGGCCGCCTCGACCTGGTAGCGTGGCGCAGCCGCCTGCACACCGGGAATGCCTCGCACCTCCGGCGCGGCGGAGGGAGGCAGCGATGCGGTCAGCTGATAGCGCTTGCCGAGCGCGTCGGGGTCGGTCTGCAACGTCTTCAGCTCGGACGCGAGCGCCAGCAGCAGCAGCACGAAGCCGATCGACAGCCCCAGCGTCAGCGCGGTCGCAACCAGTCGGGCGCGGCGAGCGGTCGCGAGACGGGCCCCGAGACCGCTCAGGCTGGCGGGCATCAGTGGACGCCGACGAGCGCGCCAGGGCATGCTCAGACCGGGGAGACCCGCGGTACCCGCGATGTCGCCGCCGCGCAGCAGCCTGACCAGCGAGCCACCGGCTGCGCGCCACGCCGGCCAGGCCGCACCGAGTGCCGGCAGCAGCGCCGCCGCCAGCCAGGCGCCACCGACCGGCAGCCACAGCGACCATGCCGGCGGCGGCTCATTCAGCAGCATCAGCAGGTGCGACGTGGGTGCGTAGGTGGCGAGTACGCCTGCCGCGATCCCCAGCGATGCGGCGGGCAGCGACACGAGCAGCCCTTCGAGCGCCTGCGCCAGCGCGACCTGCTCGCGACCCTCTCCGATCGCGCGCCGCACGCCGATCACGCCGAGGCGCCGCTGAACCTCCGCCCGGGCCGAGGCGGCGAGCAGCACTCCGGCGGTCACCAGGGCGATCAGCGACAGCGCTACCAGCAGGTCGATGACGATGCCGGCGGCTTGGTCGAGCAGGATCCGGACGCCGCCGCGGGTGGCGAAGCGGATCGCCTTCAGGCCGTAGCTGACGGCGCGAGCCTGGGTCAGCACCTCGTTGACGTAGGCCGGGTTGCGCAGCCAGATCTCGGCGAGGTCCACGCGCGGATCGACCGCGCGCACGCCGAAGCGGGCGTCGAGCGCGGATCGGGCCAGGTACACGCGCGGTGCCGCCAGCGGGTAGGCGACGTCGTCGGGCCCCTCGGCGAAGCCAACGACCCGCTCCGAGCCGAGCCCGGCGATCTCGATCCGCTGCCCCAGGTGGATGCCCCAGGCGGCGGCGAGGCCGCGCTCGACCAGCACCTGCGATCCCCGGGCACCGAGCTCGCGGCCGGCCACGAGTGCGTAGCCCTGCTTGGGCCCGGGGTGGTCGAGGACCTCGGCGACGCCGCTCGTGCTGGAGTGGTCATCGAACGCGAGCGATACGTTCGTGACCTCCAGGCGCAGCGACCAGCGGGCGACGTCGGGCAACGCCCGGATCCGCGCCACCACCCGCGAGGGCGGCTGCGCCGAGAAGCGCACGATCAGGTCGGGCAGCCCGGCGGCCTGCACGGCCCGGTTGAAGCCCGTCCCGAGGCCGTAGGAGACAACCACGGCTGCGGACAGCATCGCGGCTGCGAGCGCGATCCCCGCGCCGGTCAGGGCCGCCCGGTGGCGGTGGGCACGCAAGCCCTGGCGCGCCGCCAGCACTGCCGCCGCGGTCCGGTTCACAGCGCCCGCCCTCCCCCGGCGGGGAATGCACGCGCGGTCCGGCTCACAGAGCCGGCGCCCCCGCGACGAGCTGGCCATGGCGCAGCAGCAGCACGCGATCGGCGATCGCCGCCGCCTCCGGGTCGTGGGTGACGATCACGACGGCGCGACCGCCGAGCCCGCGCAGGATCTCGAGCACGGCGGAGCCGTTGTCGGCATCGAGCGATCCGGTCGGCTCGTCGGCCAGCAGCAGCTCGGGGTCGTTGACGAGCGCGCGAGCGATCGCGAACCGCTGTTGCTCGCCGCCCGACAGCTCGTGCGGCAGGTGAGCGGCGACCTCGCGCAGCCCGAGCGCCTCGATCAACCTGCGGGCGCGGCGGGCACCGCCCGCAGGCGCGCCCGGCAGCCGGCTGGCGAGCAGCACGTTGTCGAGTCCGCTGAGCTCCTCGATCAGCTGGAACTGCTGGAAGATGAAGCCGATGTGACGCAGGCGGATGCGCGACAGAGCGCTGCTGCGACGGCCGACGAGCTGCTCACCGGCGACGCGGATCGAGCCAGCATCGGGCCGGTCGAGCGCGCCCAGCAGGTGCAGCAGCGTCGACTTGCCGCTGCCTGAGCGACCGAGGATCGCCACCAGCTCGTCCGCTTCCGCGGTCAGATCGACGCCCTGGAGCAGTTCGCGAGCGGCGCGCCCGGAGCCGACCGACTTGCTGAGGCCGCTGGCTTGCAGAACCGGCACACACTCAAGCTAGTGGGCCTCCCGGAAACATTCCACCCGAGATGGCGGCCCCGGATGACCGCTGGCCTGTTGTCCTCGGAGGCTCGCGCAGCGCTGCTGCGCCACTTCTCCTGCGTCGTCGGCCAGCGGGGCCTCGGACCTCGCCATTTCAGGCACAACGTTCCCGGGAGACCCTCTAGCTGCTCTTGGCAAAGCGTTATGGTTATCGGCGCTAACCAGAGATACGGGGTTTTGGCACTAACCAGAGATACGGGGTCCTGGCAACTCTCTGTCGCGGACAGGGAGCGTCGATGAACGGCCCGCCGCCGGACATGCGGAGGCTTCACCAACCGCTGTCCCGCGCTCGTCTGGGCGGGGTCCGGAACGAGCGGTCGAAGGCCTTGCTGGTGCAGCTGCGCCACATGCTGGTGGTCGCGCTGGCAGTGCTCAGCGCCGACCTGGCGAGCAAAGCGCTGACCGTGTGGCTAACGCCGAGCTC
>JASHQV010000199.1 GCA_030038955.1 Solirubrobacteraceae bacterium | reverse complement strand
TACGGATCGGCAGCCAGCCGATCTCCGCCTGATCGCCTCGAAACGATCGCCCGCCAAGCACGCGCGCCAGAAGCTGGCCGCCAAAGCAGATCCCGAGCACCGGCACGTCAGCCTCAGCGGCTTGGCCCAGCAACCGCTTCTCGCGCTCGATCCACGGGACCGAATCGTCGAAGGCCGCGAACTCGGAGCCGAGCGAGACGATCATGTCGAACCCGCGCGGATCGATCTCGCGCTGCTCGGCATCGATCCGGAAGACATCCTGCTCGGCGGCGCGCTCCTCCAGCCACTGGTGGATGTAGCCGCCAGGCGTCGGCTGCTCGTGCTGGATCACGAGCGCGCGCAGGCTTCCCTTGTCGGGAGCAGAGCTCACCGCCGACCCCCCGCGCGCGCCGACACCGGCGCCGGCTTCCGTCCGGCCAGCTCACGCTCGACCTGCACAGCAACCTCGTGCACCACTGCGGCAAAGCGGCCAACCATCTCCTCCAGCTCCTCGTCGGTGGCCGTGAACGGCGGTGCAAACAAGCTCTGATCGCCAGCAAACCCGTCGCCAGTCGGCTGGGTGGAGAGGATCACCAGCTCGTGCTCGAGCGCGGTGTCGTCGATCCGGCCCGCCACTCCGAGGTCCACGGGTAGGAACGACTCGCGGTCGCGAGGGTCGACGTACTCGACTCCCAGCAGGTAGCCTTGCCCGCGCACCTCGCGCACCATCTCCACATCCTCCAACGCCTCGGCCAGCTGCTCACGCAGCCTCGGACCCCGCTCGGCGACCCGTTCGATCAGCCGTTCGCGGCGCAGCGCATCGATCACCGCGATCCCGACCGCGCACGACAGCGGCGCGCCGTCCCACGTGTGGCCCAGAGTGAACCGCCGAGAGCCGGAGGCGATAGCCTCGTAGACGTGCTCGTGGCACAGGGCGGCGCCGATCGCCGCGTACCCAGCACCCAGCCCCTTGGCCGTGGCGATGATGTCCGGGCGGAACGGCAGGCGATCGGCGGCGAACCAGCTGCCGGTGCGGCCCACCCCGGTCACCACCTCGTCGAGGCAGATCAGGAAGCCGTAGCGCTCGCGGCGCTCAGCCAGACCCTCCCAGAACAGCTTCGGGGGCGTGTAGCCCGGGAGAGCGGCGGCGCTCACCGGTTCGCAGAAGAAGGCAGCTACGGTCTCGGCTCCCACCTGTTCGAGCGCGGCATCGAAGGCGGCCAGCGCTTGCTTGCCGCTGGGATCGAAGCGCCACGTGCTCGGTGGGATGTGCGGCTGCTGCTGGATAAAGGGAGTCAGTGGGCCCTGCAGCCCGGCTCGCCCCGTCAGCGCCAGCGTGGCCATCGTCGGCCCGTGGTAGGCCTGGGCCGGGGACAGAACCCGCCAGCGCCTCGGGTCCCCGCGCTCCACGTGATAGGAGCGCGCGAGCCGCAGGGCGGTCTCGTTCGCCTCCGACCCACCGGTGACGAAGTGGACGCGGGTGAAGCCGTCGGGCGCAACCGCGGTCAGCTGATGCGCCAGGCGCTCCTGCGCCGGGTTGGTCAGCCGCTCGTTGTGGACGAAGGACAGCGTCTGCGCCTGTGCGCGCGCTGCCTCGATCAGATCCTCGCGGCCGTGCCCGAGTGTCAGCGCCATCGACCCGCCACTCATCGCATCGAGGTAGCGGCGGCCGGCGGAATCCTCCACCCACACACCGTCGCCGCTGACGATCATCGGGTAGCGACGGCCGAATTCCGGAGGCAGAACCCGGCTCGAGTCGCCGACCGAGGACTGATCAGATGCGCCGCTCATAACATTGGACCCATAGCGGGTCTTTATATCATTATCGTTGATGTGAGGCGACTTTGTTCGCGTCAGTCGAGTTGAGCTAGGAGGTCGGTGGTGGGCACGAGCACAGAGCCGTCGCTGAAGGTGATAGAGCCGGCGACCGAGACGGTCCTCGCCGAGCTTCCCCATGCCGGGGTCGAGGAGGCGGACGCAGCCGTCGCTCGCGCCAAGCGGGCGTTTGGCGCCTGGCGCGCGATCGCTCCGGGTGATCGCGCGATGCACCTCCGTCGTCTTGCGGCCACGCTCGCTGAGCGCGTCGACGAGCTCGCGCTGCTCGAGGCCCGCAATGTCGGCAAGCCGATCGGCGACGCGCGCGGCGAGGTGGGCCTCGTCGTCGACACGTTCAACTACTACGCCGGCGCTCCCGAACGGCTGCTCGGAGACACGATCCCCGTTGCGGGCGGCGTCGACATGAGCTTCCGCGAGCCGCTCGGAGTGGTCGGGTTGATCGTGCCTTGGAACTTTCCACTACCGATCGCCTCCTGGAAGGTGGCGCCGGCACTGGCGGCCGGCAACACGATCGTGCTCAAGCCAGCCGACCTGACGCCGTTGACGGCGCTCGAGCTCGAGCGCGCAGCGCTCGACAGCGGGCTGCCGGAGGGCGTGCTGAACGTCGTCGCCGGCCCCGGCAGCGTGGTCGGCGAGCGGCTTGTCCAGCACCCCGACGTCGCCAAGATCGCATTCACGGGGTCGACCGCGGTGGGGCGGCGGATCGGGGCGCTCGCATCGGAGCAGATCAAGCGGGTGACACTCGAGCTCGGCGGGAAGTCCGCCAACGTCATCTTCGCCGACGCCGACCTTGCGGCGGCAGCGAGCGCGGCTCCGCTCGCGGTGTTCGGCAACGCCGGCCAGGATTGTTGTGCGCGCTCGCGGATCCTGGTCGAGTCCTCGGCGCTCGATCGCTTCATGGAGCTGCTCGAGCGGGCGGTAACGGAGCTGCGGGTCGGCGACCCGCTCGCCGAGCGCACCCAGATGGGACCACTGATCTCAGCCGAGCAGCGGTCCAAAGTCCGCTCCTACCTCGACGGCGACGCTCCTGTAGCGATCCGCGGGAGTGCCCCCGAAGGTCCCGGCTACTGGCTCGCGCCTACGGTGCTGTGCCCCGTCTCCAACCAGGACCGAGTCGCTCGCGAGGAGGTGTTCGGCCCTGTCGCGGCCGTGATCCCATTCGACACCGAGGAGGAGGCAATCCGCATCGCCAACGACACGATCTACGGGCTCTCCGGCTCGATCTGGACGGCCAACGGCGCGCGAGCGCTGCGCGTCGCGCGGGCAATCGAAGCCGGGACGCTGTCGATCAACTCCAACACCTCGGTCCGGGTGGCCACGCCATTCGGGGGTTTCAAGCAATCGGGAGTCGGGCGCGAGCTGGGACCGCACGCGCTCGATTACTACACCGAGCTCAAGAACGTCTTCCTCGCGACCAACTGATGCGACGGCGCGGAGCAGGTGCGCGTGCTCGAGCCGCTCGTCGAACCCGACGGATGCAGCCTTGAGAGCCGCCGAACCGCTGTCCAGCGGAGCCGTCCGAGAGAGGCCGTCTACGCACGCGCGGCGGGTCAGGACTGTTCGACGGCCATCTCCGCGAGCTGCTCGCCGATCACGGGCGCGAACTTGAACAGGTTCGGCCCGGCGATCGCGAGCACCGGTCCCTCGCGGAACACGTCGTAGCCGTCCTCGGGGTGATCCGGAAGCGTCGTGGTGAGCCGCATCACCTGGTCGATGGGCCGCGGCTCGAGACCTGGCAGCGC
>JASHQV010000019.1 GCA_030038955.1 Solirubrobacteraceae bacterium | reverse complement strand
TCCTCGTGCAGCAGCGACGAGTCGGCCGGCAGCTCGGCGACCACGAGCGGCGGCGCAAACCAGCCGGCATCGGGGACCGTGCCGCCGCCCACCAGCACCCGACCCTGCCGTCCCGCCTGCTCGCCTGAGCTACGCAGGCGGTCCTGGGCGGCCCGCTCGATCAGCGGCGGCACCTGTGTCTCGAGCCGCTCGGCCTGACCCACGACCAGCACCCGGGCGGCGCCGGCGAGCCGCTCGCACAGCGCCCCCTGGACCTCTCGCGCGGCCAGCACTCGGGCGGCTGCCGAGCACTTCTGGCCGGCGTACGCGAACGCCGAGGCGACGATCGCCGGGACCGCCTCGTCGAGGTCGGCGTCGGCGGCGACGATCACGCAGTTCTTGCCCCCGAGCTCGGCGATCACGCGCTTGATGTGCTGCTGGCCCGGGCCCGTCTCAGCGGCGGCACGGACGATCTCGAGGCCGACCGCCTGCGAGCCGGTGAACGCGATCGTGTGCACGCCCGGATCGCGAACCAGCGCGGCGCCAACGTCGCCCTCGCCCGGCAGCAGCGCCAGCGCCTCCGGCGGCACGCCGCCGGCGTATAGCGCTCGCGCCACCGCGAGCCCACAGCCCGGTGACTGCTCGGCGGGCTTGAGCACGACCGCGTTGCCGGCGGCGAGCGCCCCGGCGGTCATCCCGCAGGTGATCGCCAGCGGGAAGTTCCACGGGGAGATCACGGCGGCGACGCCGCGGGCCACGTAGCGCAGCTCGTTGTGCTCGCCGGCGACCTGGATCAGCGGGCGCGGGCGCTCCAGCTCGAGCGCGCCGCGCGCGTAGTACTCGAGGAAGTCGATCGCCTCGCACACGTCGGCGTCGGCCTCCACCCACGGCTTGGCGCACTCGCGCACCGCCAGCGCCGCCAGCTCGAGCCGCCGCTCGCGCATCCAGGCGGCCGCCCCGACGAGCGCCTGCGCGCGCACTGCCGCGGGCTTCCGGGACCATTCCCGGGCGGCCGTGGCCGCCAAGGCCACGGCCGCCCGCACGTCGCGCGCCGAGGCCACCGCGCAGCGCGCGACGACCCGCTCGGGCGTCCCCGGATCGGTCGAGGCCAGATCGTCGGCGTCGCCGCCGGGATCACCGCCGATCAGCACCGGTACCTGCAGCGGCAGCTGCGCGTCGAGCGCCGCCAGCGTCGCCGCCAGCTGCTCGCGCACCGGCGCCCGCCGCAGCTCTAGGTTCGGCTCGTTGCGGAACGCAGGCAGCTCGCTGACCGGGGCGAGGGAAGTCGCGGTCACGGCAGCCACCGTACTAAGTCAGGGTGCGGCCAGCAGCTCGTCGAGATTGGTCCCACGCGCCTGCGCATGCAGGAACGAGTCGTTGCTGGTGTTCTCCAGCAGGCGGCGCACGAGGTAGGCCATCCCCGCCACGAGGTTGCCGACCGGGCAGTAGGCACGGACGCGTAGCCCGAGCGAGGCGACGGCGCTCGCGAGCTCGTCCCCGAGCCCGCGCAGCACCTGGATCTCGAGGTCGCGGTCGTCGCCCCCGAGCGCTCGGTTGTAGGCGATCGCATGGGCAACGGAGCGCAGGTTGTGTGAGGCGATCGCCACCCGCACGTGCGGCCGGGCGTCGAGCAGCCGCCGTGTGAGCAGCTCGAAGTTGCGGTCGCTGTCGGCCTTCGACTCGAACACCGGCGCGCTCCAGCCGTGCTGGCGGGCCTCGACCAGCTCGTGGTCCCAGTAGGCGCCCTTGACGAGGCGGATCTGCAGCGGCGGCCGGCGGTCGCTGCGGTGGGCGAAGCCGAGCACCGTGTCGAGCAGCTCACCGCTGTCGCGCAGGTAGGCCTGGATCACCAGCCCCGCCGACGGGCCACCGGCGAAGTCGGGCTCTGACAGCAGCTCCAGCACCAGGCCGAGCACCGCCTCGCGGGAGTCCAGCGACTCCATGTCGATGTGCACGTGGGCGCCCAGCTCGCGTCCCAGCGACAGCAGCGGGCGCAGCCGGCGACCCGCGTCCTCGCGTCCCAGCTCGGGTGCATCGGGACGCAGCAGCGGCGTCAGCGCCGACACCTTGACCGACACGTTGGCGCGCGGCAGGCGTCCGCTCGAGTCCTCCTCCAGCACCGGACGGGGCGGCCACGGCGAGCTCAGCTCGGTCAGCTCCGTCAGCGTCGCCCGGCAGCGCTCGGCGTAGCGGTCGGCCTCCGCGGGCGTGACCGTCGCCTCCCCGAGCAGATCGACGGAGCAGCCGACGCCTCGCTCCCACAGGTGCCGCAGCGCGCCGGCGGCGTCGCTGAGCGTCTCGCCGACGATGAACCGGTGCGCCATGTGGCGCACGCCGCCGGCGGCGGCGGCGCCAAGCGCGGCGCGGCCGGTGCGCGTGCCAGCCACCCGGATCGCCGCTGACAGCGGCATCGGCGGCTGCTCGAGCTCGTCGAGAAAGCCGGTCAGGTGCCGTGCGAGATCATCGAGCGAGCGGCACGCGGGAGCGACGTCGACGAACCGGAACAGCGCCGCCTTGAGCTCCTCGTCGGCGGCTGCCAGCTCCATCGTCCGCGCGTCCACGGTTCGCAGCGGATGCCGCGCCGGCGCCGGGAAGGCGGCGGCCAGCTGGTGACCGATCCGCTGGATCTCGGGTTCGAGGCTGTCGACGGCGCCGGCGCGTTCGAGTCCGTTCACGGCTCTACCGTATACGGCGGGAGGACCGGATACCGAGATAGCGAAGTGTTCTGCGATGACCAGCTTCAGAATCCCCAGCACCACGAGCGCGGCGGCCGTCGTGGCCGCCGCGCTCGCCCTCACGTTCGCGGTCGCCGCCTGCGGCGGATCGAGCAGCACCGCCAGCGTCACCCACCAGCACACCTCCACCGGTTCGAGCACGGTCGTCAATCCGACCGCCCCGGCGGCGACGACGACCAGTGCGACGACGCCGGCGACCACGAGCTCGACCTCGACCACGACCACGACCGCACCGACCGGCGGCGCGGCCGTGTCGGGCAGCGCCTGCGTGGCCGCCGACCTGACCCCCGGCTTCCTCAGCTCCAACGGCGCCACCGGACACGTCGTGCTGGTGTTCACGCTGGCGAACCGCAGCGCCGCCAGCTGCCACACGTACGGCTACCCCGGAGTCGAGTTCCTCGCCAGGTCGGGCGCCGCGATCGCAACCAACGCGACCAGGACCACGCTCGACTTCGCCGGCCACATCGCCGAGACCGAGATCACGTTGGCGCCCGGCAAGGAAGCGAGCTTCCGGATCGTCACCTCGGACGTCGCCAGCACCAGCGGGACGTGCGTGACCGCCCACGGCCTGCAGATCATCGCGCCCGACGACACGACGCCGATGCGGGTGACGATGCCGAGCGGCATCGCGGTCTGCAACGGCCAGGCGACGGTCTCGCCGCTGGCCCCCGGCACCAGCGCCAACCCTGCCTGAGCTGAGCTGAGCTGAGCTGAGCGGGCGGTGTTTCGGCCGGTCCTCGGCCGAAACACCGCCCGCTCCGCCACCTTCACGCGACCCTGAACCGCGACACAGCGCCGTCGTCCTGCTCGACGACGGCCCCGCGCGAGGCGAGCACGTCGAGGTGCCCGAGCACCTCCGAGAGCGTCAGGAACGCCTGGCTGACGGCCACGTTGCCCCACATCTCGACCGCCAGCTGGTGGGCGGTGAGCGGCTCTCCGGCATCCTCGAGCAGCCGCATGATCTTGTCGCCGCGGCGCTCGTGCAGGCGCATGCGCTCGCCGATCAAAGCGGCGTGGTCGGTGAACGGCTCGCCGTGCCCGGGCAGCGTCAGCGCCACCGGCATCGCGCGGGTGGCCTGCAGCGAGGCGATGTAGTCGAGCAGGGGACGCGGCCGGTCGCCGGCACCGCCGGCACCGGCCGCGCCTCCTGGATCCGCACCTCCCGCCACGCCAGCGCCGGCCCCGCCGGCAGCCCCGCCACCGAGCGGCCGCGAGATCAGCGGGTTCGAGGAGATGTGAGGGAGCAGATGGTCGCCCGCCACCAGCAA
>JASHQV010000198.1 GCA_030038955.1 Solirubrobacteraceae bacterium | reverse complement strand
CGGCGCCAGCCTCGACCACGCAGCCGGCGCCGAGGCGCACGCCCGCGTGAACGACCGCGCAAGCCCCGATCGCGGCGCCGTCACCGAGCTCGGCGCCCGCCTCGATCACCGCGCCCGGCGCGACGCTGACGCCGTGCCCGAGGCGGGCGCCGGGATCCACATGCGCGCCAGGGTCGACCTCAGCCACGGGCCACCTCATGCGTGCGCGCGTCCAGCGACCGCTGCAGTGCCTCCAGCACCCGAACGACGCGCACCCCGCTCGCACCATCCGAGCGTGGCGGGCGACCGTTCCTGATCGAGTCGATGAAGTGCTCGCACTCCAGCCGCAGCGGCTCGACGTTCGGCAGCCGTGGCGAGAAGATCGCCCCGCTGCGGGTGATGTACTCGCCGTAGCCGCGAGCGTCCTCGTCGAAGCCCTTGTCGTAGACGGTCACCTTGCCTTCCAGCGCCATGTCGTCGAAGGTGGCCATCTGACGCGAGCCGACGACCGTGAAGCGACGCTCCTTGTGCGGGTCCAACCAGCTCAAGTGCAGGTGCGCGAGCAGCCCGGAGGGGAAGCGCAGGAGGCAGAAGACGACATCCTCGACTCCCGCCCGCACGTATGACGCGCCTTGTGCGACCGCCTCCACCGGCTCCTCGCCGGCCAGCAGCAGCAGCACCGAGACGTCATGGGCGCCGAGGCTCCACAGCGCGTTCTCGTCTGCCCGGAGCTTGCCGAGGTTCAGCCGGTTTCCATAGACGTAGTAGATCTCGCCGAGCTCGCCGCCGTCGGCGAGGTCCTTGAGCGCCTGCACACCCGGGTGGTACTCGAGCAGATGGCCGACCATCAGCACGCGGCCAGCCTGCGCGGCCGCCTGCACGGCTCGCTCGGCATCGGCGGCCGACTGCGCCAGCGGCTTCTCGACAAAGCAGTGCTTGCCGGCGCGCAGCACCTCGATCGCCAGCGACGCGTGCGTCGGCACCGGCGTGGCCAGGACGACTGCGTCCAGCTCGGGGTCGCCGAGCAGCGGGCGGAGATCCGCGGCGAGCTTCACGCCGGGAAACCGCAGGGCCGCCTGTGCCAGCGCCTCCTCGGAGCCGTCGCAGCACCACCGGAGCTCGCATCCGGGTAGCGCCGCGAAGTTGCGTGCCAGGTTAGGGCCCCAGTAGCCGAGCCCGGCGACACCGATCCGAACCGAGGCCATCGTCGCGGCGCAGTCTACGCAGCCAGCCTCTGCAGAGCCGCGACCACGCGCTCGCCCGCCCGGCCGTCCCCGTACAGCGACGGGCGATCGGCTGGCAGCGGCGCAGCCAGGGCCTCGCGCACAGCCTCGGCGTCGAGATCGACCAGCTGATTCCAACCGGTCGCGACCGTCTCCACCCACTCGGTGCTGGGGCGCAGCGTCAAGCAGCGGACGCCGGCCAGGTACGCCTCCTTCTGGAGCCCTCCCGAGTCGGTCAAGACCGCCTGCGCACCGGTCAGCAGCGCCATCGTCTCGATGTATCCGAGCGGCGCCGTCACCTGCAGATGGGGGGCGTGCTCGAGCCCGGACAGCAGGCCCGCGGCCTCGAGGCGCAGGCGTGTGCGCGGATGCAGCGGCAGGATCGCCGGGCGGTCGAGTCCGAGCAGCAGCTCGCTGAGGCGGGCAAGCCGCTCGGGGACGTCCACGTTCCCCGCCCTGTGCGCGGTCACCAGCAGGTACTCCCCCGCCTGCAGGCGCCGCGCCTCGAGCAGCTCGCGCCGCCGGCGCGCCCGCGGCTGCACCTGGGCGGCGACGTCGACCATCACGTCGCCGACCTCTACGAGCTCGCCGGCGACGCCCTCGCGGCGCAGGTTCTCGAGCCCCTGCGGCGAGGAGCACAGCAGCAGCGAGCTGAGGTGATCGGTCAGCACCCGGTTGAGCTCCTCCGGCATCGTCCGATCGTAAGAGCGCATCCCGGCCTCGACGTGGGCGACGGAGAGGTCCCGCTGGGCGGCGGCGAGAGCGCCCGCGAGCGTCGAGTTGGTGTCGCCGTAGACAAGCACCGCGTCGGGTGCAACGTCGTCGAGGACCGGCTCCAGCGCGGCAAGCATCCGGCTCAGCTGCGACGTATTGGAGCCGCCCGCGACGCCGAGCTGCCGATCGGGCTCCGGCAATCCGAGCTCGGCGAAGAACACCGCCGAGAGCTCGTCGTCGAAGTGCTGACCGGTGTGCACCAGGACCTCGCTGCCGACGGTCCGCAGCCGCGGCGAGACCGCGGCCGCCTTGATGAACTGCGGCCGGTTACCGATCACGGTGAGGATCCTCACGCCTCCGCTCCCGTCAAGCACCGGCCGGCTCGTGCAAGCGCTCGCCGGCTCCGCCCGTCAGCCGGCCTGTTCAAGCGCGCGCCAGCTCCGCCGCCAGCCGCCGACCAACCGCCTCCGCCGCCGCTGCCGTGACCGGGCCGACCGTGGCGAACTCGCGCTCGTCGAGCGCGGCGACAGGATGCACCTCGCGCATCGTCGAGGCGAGGAACAGCTCTTCGGCGCCGAGCAGATCCGTGAGCGTCGACCGTCGCTCGACGGCGTCCGTCACCTCGATCACGAGTCCGCGGGTGATCGACGCGAGGATGTGATCGCTCAGCGGCGGCGTCGCGATCTGGCCGTCCTTGACGTAGAAGATGCTGCTGGTCGGGGCCTCCAGCGCGAGGCCCTCGGGGGTCACCAGCAGCGCCTCGTCGAAGCCGGCCTCCTGGGCGAGCCGCCGGGCGAGCATGTTGGCGGCGTAGGAGAGCGACTTGACGCCGTCGAGCACGCGCGTCGGCGCGTAAGTGATCGAGCCCAGGCGGATCCGCTCGGGCAACTCGGGCAGCGGCTCGGTCAGCAGGATCCGTCGCCCGCCGCGGGTCACGAGGATCCGCATAGCCTCGGGGGATGGATCGCTCCCGGCCTGCGCCAGCAGCCTCCACACGTCGGCGCGAACCGACTCCAGATCGAGCGGCAGCCGCAGGTTGCCGGCGGAGCGCTCGAGCCGCGCCAGGTGCTGCTCCAGGCGGAACGGCACGCCGTCATAGATGCGGATCGCCTCGAACACGCCGTCGCCGCGCAGCAGCCCATCGTCGGTCACCGGGATCGTCGCCTCGGTGGCGGGCATGATCTCGCCGTCCATTGACGCGAGCGAGTCGTCGTAGGGCTGCATCGTGCCGAGCCTACCCGCCGGCGCGGCGCGGCGCCACGCCGGCTGCATGGGCGTGGCTCGTCGCGTGGGTGTGCCGCCTCGTGGCAGCGCGAGGTCGCCGCGACACGATCCAGCGGAAGCTGACGATCCGCACGGCGCCGGCCCGGTCGCTCGCCCGCAGCACCACGCGGTAGCTTCCCGGCTTGCGCGGGCGCCCCGTGATCCGGCGGCGAGCGGCGCGCAGGTGCAGCCCGGGCGGCAGGCCACGGGCACTGAGGCGCAGGCCGGCGCCGGCGGCGTCGGACACGCGCAGCCGCAGCGACTCCCGCCGGCGCACGACGCTGTGCTGCTCGCCCGGAGCGATCAGCCGCAGCCCCGCGCGGCACATCGCCGCCGCCAGCGCGGCGCCCCTGGGCGTGCCGAGACCAGTCGCCATGTCGTACCCGGGGGCGGCCGGATAGCGGCCGCCGGCGGTTCCCAGGTAGTCGTTGTCGCCGGTCGTCACGTCGTTGAAGTAGGCGGCCTCGTCGGCTCCCGCCAAGCGGTAGAGGACCGGGTTGACGAACCCGAGGCGTGCGCCGCCGCAGCCCTTGCTGGCGTCGGCGAGCGCGACCAGCGCTGCCCACAGCGGGGCGTCCGCGCTCGTCCCGCCGATCCCCTGCCACCCGCTGGGGGCATCCGTCTCCGAGCCGGAGCCGTTGTAGTAGATCACGTAGCCGGTGCGCGGATCGGCATCAGCCGAGACGTCGGGGACCTCGCGGCAATAGCCGGCGCTGGCCTCGCAGGGCGAGCCCGACGAGTCCGCCTGGACCACGTTGAGGGCCGCCGGCGCCAGGCGCTGGTAGGTGGGCATCGGCCAGAACGAGGAGATGCCGCCACCGCCGGCGCCGGACTGGATGCCGCTCGCCGGCGCCGCCTTGCCACCGTCGTTCCAGGTGGTCTCGAGTGGCGGCGGCCCGAGCTGCGTCAACGAGGTGCCGCCGGCCCCGGTGACGTAAGGCTGGCTCGCGGGATCCTGCACGGCGAGCTGCTGATCAGGGCCGCCCCCGACCTCTCCGTCGCAGCCCTCCGAGCCCGAGTCTCCCGACGCCGCCAGCACCGTCTGTCCCTGCACGGCCGCTTCCTCGAAGAGGATGTTCTCCGCCTCCGCAACGGTCGCCCCGACGAGCTGCTCGCAGGCGCCCCAGGAGGTGGAGACGACCGACGCCCGATCCTGGCTGACGATCGCGTTGTAGGTGTCGTAAGGGCCTGATCCGGACGAGCCCAAGTCGGTGTTCGGGCCCTGATAGACGAGCAGGCGGGCGCGAGGAGCGAGGCCGATCAGCTGCTCGATGTCGAGCGCCGCCTCGCCCGAGCCAGAGCCCGAGCCGGCACCACCGTCGACCGGGATGTAGCTGACCGCCGCGTGCGTCCCGTAGCAGCTCTGGTAGGCGGCGATGTCGGCAGGGTCGTCGGGCTCGAGCTCGTAGACGGCGATCGTCGCGCCCTTGCCGAGGTCGCCTGCCCGGTACAGGCCGGAGAACTCGTATGCCGAGGCGATCTGGTCGGCGGTGTAAGCGCTCTCCTGAGCGGCGGCGGAGCGGGCCGCCGCACACGGCTGCGGCCCTCCGGTGACGACCTGCGGATGCTCGCTGCTCGCCGCCGGCGCCCGCAGGTGGTGGGCGTTCGCGGGCGCGGAGCCGGCGGTCGCTGCGTCCGTCAGCTCGTCCGTGACCGTTCCAGGCGCCGGTCGATCGACCCCGCCCAGGCCGATCACGCCCTGCACCAGCGCGGCGACCGACGCCTGCAGGGCAGGAGCGGCGCTGCTGACGACGACCGTGTCGCCGTCGGGCAAGCGCACCCGCGACAGCGACAACGAGAACGCCCGCTCGATCACGCCGGCCGGGGCCTCGATCGGGATCGCCAGGCCGTTGCGCGTGCGCGGACCGGGGCTGAGGCCCTGGCGGCGCAGGGCAGCGATGACCGCGTGCGCCTGCGCCGCTGTGGGAGCGAACCGTCGCGCAAACTGGGCCGGTCTGAGGAACCGGCGAAACGCCGCGGAGCCGGGGTCGCTGACGGCGTTGGCGTAGGCGACCAGCGCGCCCGCGTCGCGCGGGCGCAGGCTCACGGTCACGCGCAGCACGGTCGAGCTTGAGAGCACCGCCAGCCGCCGGCTTCCGGGCGGGAGCGCAGTCGCTACCCCCACGCGGACCTGGCCGGCCCGCGGCGTCAGCCTGGACGCACCGAGCGCCGGCAGAGCGGTCACGCTGAGACCGACCAGGATCGCCGTCACGGACGCCAGCCGGAACGGCAGCCGCCCGAGGAGTCCGCGCGCCCGCGACATCGATGCCCGAAGGTGGCCCGCTCGCGTTGCCCGCGCGTTGCCCCGCGGACGCTAGGCGACCGCGGCGTGGCGGCTCTGCGCTGCCAGCTCGGCGGCGCGGCGCGCCAGCCACTCCTCCTCGCTCAGCTCGCCGGCACCGTTGGTGGCCGGCTCGGCGCTCGCACGAGCGGGCCTGCGCACGCGCCGGCCGGGGGGCTTGCGGGCGGCTCGTCGGCGTTTGCCAGCACCGCCCACGGCATCCGCGCCCCCAGCGTCAACATCGCCGCCAGCGGCAACATCGGCGGCGGCGTCAGGCGACAGGCGAGCGCGAGCCGACTGGAGCGCGGCGATCTCCTGATGCAGCTGTCGCAGCCGTTGTTCGATCGACTGCAGGATCTCTTCACTAGGACTCATCCCACGATCGTACGCGGCCGAGCGGCGCCACGGTCGGCCGCCGCCGCGCAGCAGCCGATCGGTCACGGCCCGGCGACCGCTGGTCACATCAGCACCACGCCGCTGCGAGCCGGGACGCGATCCTGCTCGCGGTCGGAGAAGTTGGCCACCAGCTCCACCGGGCCGCGGCGAAACCGCAACAGCCCCCGTCGCTCGTCGATCGACAGCAGCTCGAGCTCGTCGGGCAGGCGACGGCGCAGCGCCAGCAGCTCCCGGTAGTAGGCGAGGTGTGCGGGGTCTCCGTGCTCGGGGTCGAGCTTCGAGCGCTCGAATGTGCGCCGAGCCTGCGGGTCCGGGAGCTCCTCGGAGCCGAACGCGACGAACGTCGCGAACTCGTGGCGCCGCCCCTCCCGCGCCAGCCGCGCCGCCTCCGCTTCGAAGTGGTCGGTGAAGTACTGGAACGGGTGCGACTCGTCGTACTCCTCCCCTGCGAACAGCAACGGCGTGCCGCGCGAGAGGATCGCGCAGAACGCGGCTAGCCGCAGGCTCGCGCCGCGCAGCCGGTCGCCTAGCGCCCGGTTGCCGACCTGGTCGTGGTTCTGGGCGCAGACGACGAGTCGACGACCTTCGCTTCGGATCAGCTCGCGGGCGACGTCGGCCACCCGTCCGTAAGCGGCGTAGTAGCCGTCGCGCTCGCCGGTCAGCAGCGCGTGGCAGGCGTGGTGCAGGCCGTCGTGCCACTGCGCATCGTGGCCCCAGCGCTCGATCGGCCGCAGGTCACCCACCTCCGTCTCCGAGATCACCAGCGCCTGCGGGTTGATCTGCTTGACTCGCGTGGCCAGCTC
>JASHQV010000197.1 GCA_030038955.1 Solirubrobacteraceae bacterium | reverse complement strand
CGGCGCCGCGGGCAGCGTCGCCGGTGCCCAGCGGGTGTTCGAGCAGACACTCGCCTACGCCAAGCAGCGGCGCGCGTTCGGACGGCCGATCGGGAGCTTCCAGGTGATCCGCCACAAGTTCGCGGAGATGGCGACGAAGATCGAGACCGCCCGGCAGCTGGTGTACACGACCGCCTGGCGCTTCCAGAACGGCGAGTACCCGGTTCGCGAGATCTCGATGGCGAAGCTGTACGCCGCGAGGATCGCCGTCGAGGTGGCCGACGAATGCATCCAGATTCACGGCGGCGCCGGCTACATGAAGGAGTACGGGATCGAGCGGGCGTGGCGCGATCTGCGGCTGAACCGGATCGGCGCAGGCACCGACGAGATCATGCTCGACGTGATCGGCCGCTCCTACGGGCTGTGAGCGCCGACGCTCCTACGGGCTGTCAGCGCCGCCGCTCCTACGGGCTGTCAGCGCCGCCGCTCCTACGGGCTGTGAGCGCCGCGACACGTCCACGCCGGGGCGTGCGAAGATCAACAGGTGGATTCGATCCGCGGGCAGCTGCTGATCGCGGGGCCTCTGCTGGGTGACCCGAACTTCTGGCGCACGGTGGTGCTGATCGTCGAGCACAACGACGACGGCGCGCTCGGGCTGGTGCTGAACCGGCCCTCGGAGACGACCGTCGGCGAGGCGGTGCCGCAGCTCGCGGAACTGGTCGATCCCGACGATGACGTGCTCGTCGGTGGACCGGTGCAGCAGTCGGGCGTGATCGTGCTGGCCGAGTTCGAGGACCCGACCGAGGCGGCGCTGATCGCGTTCGACGACGTCGGCATCCTCGGGACCGCGCCGGCGCTTGTCGAGCAGGCCCCCGGCGTGCGGACCGCCCGCGCCTTCGCCGGGCACGCCGGTTGGGGGCCGGGGCAGCTTGAGGGCGAGGTGGAACGGGGCGACTGGATTCTCGAGCCCGCCCAGCACAGCGACGCGTTCACGCCCGAGCCGTCTGAGCTGTGGCCGTCCGTGCTCACCCGCAAAGGCGGGAGCTACGCGCTGATCGCACGGATGCCCGCCGATCCGTCGCTGAACTGACTGCTCGCCCAGTGCGATCGGAAATCAGCGGCCACGACCGAACGCATAGACTCGAGCGATGCAGCTGATCAAGCCAGGCGAGGACCGCGAGGTCCCCCGCGGGGTGGTCGGCGGCGCGGAGATCTCGCAGGTGACCGCCGGCGCCACGAACATCTACATGGGGATCTTCCGAGTGCCGCCGGCGACCCGCTCGCATCCGCACTACCACGAGAACTGCGAGAGCGCCGTGTACATGCTGTCCGGCCGGCTGATCGTCAAGTGGGGCGATCGCCTCGAGAAGGAGCTCGCACTCGAGCGGGGCGACATGGTGTACGTGCCGCCGCGCGAGACGCACGTGCTGGACAACCCCTCCGAGACCGAGCCGGCCGAGTACGTCGTTGCCCGCGACTCCCCCACCGAGGACGCCGTGATCGTGCCGTGGGCGGAGGAAGGCTGAGGACCGGGTCGTTCACGGGCGCCCGCGGGCGCACGATCTTCTGGCGCGCCTGGGACAGCGACGGCGACGCCGAGCCAGGCCCCGCTCTCGCGATCGTCGTCATCGTCCACGGCTTCGCCGAGCACGGCGCTCGCTACGAGCACGTGGCCGCCCGACTGCGGCGCGAGGGCTACGCCGTCTATGTACCAGATCATCATGGCCACGGCCAGTCGCAGGGGATCAGGGGGCGGATCTCGTTCGACGACGCGGTCGCCGACCTCGACCAGGTCGTCGACCTGGCGCAGCAGCACGAGCCGAACCGCCGCGTGTTCATGCTCGGGCACAGCATGGGCGGGTCGCTGGCGATGCGCTACGCGCTCGCCCATCAGGATCGCCTCAGCGGGCTGATCGCGTCGGCACCGCTCGTGCAGGTCGAGGGCAGGGCGGCGGCGAAGCTGCTCGGCAGACTGCTCGGCACGGTCGCGCCCGGGCTGCCGCTGGCGCGGCTCGACCCGAACGCGCTCAGCCGCGACCCCGAGGTCGTGCGCGCCTACGTCGACGACCCGCTCGTGTTTCACCGGCCGCTGCCAGCCGCCACCGCGGCCGAGTTCCTGCGTCGCGCCGCCACCCTCCCCGACGCCGTCGCGGCCGTGCGCGTGCCAACGCTGCTGATGTACGGCACCGGCGACCGCGTGTGCGCGCCGCAGGGAAGCGTGCTGGTCGCCGAGCGGATCGGCTCCTCCGAGCTGACCACGATCCCCTATGACGGCCTGTACCACGAGATCCTCAACGAACCCGAGCGCGACCGGGTGCTCGACGACGTTTGCGGCTGGCTGGCCGCGCGGGCGCCGGGCGTAGCCGCCGAGCGCTGAGCGCGGCGCGCCATGTCCTGTGCCCGGAGCTCTGGCATGCAGTCAGACACGTGCTCCAGCGCGCAATCCGGATCTCGCCACGCCGAGATGCGCGCAGGAGCACGAAAAACGTGCTCCTGCGCGCATCGCTGTCGGTGCGCGTGCCGACTTGCGCGCACGGGCACGTTCGCACCTGATGGTGAATCGCGGCGCTCCCCGCTGGGTCAATTGCCCTCAGACGAGCAGCACGCGTGCGCTCCGATCACGCCGCCCGGCGCTGCCGGGAGCGCTCGGCCAGCGCCCGCGCCGCGCCGCGCGGGCCGAGCTCGCGCATCTCGGCGTGCATCCGCTGGATCCGGGCGAGGATCTCGTCGGCCGCAGCCTGCTGCTGCTCGCGGGTCGAGCGCGGGACGCGCGCGAATGCGAGTGGCCCGCCGTAGGACACGATCACCTGGGGAAAGCGCAGTCGCTTCCAGTTGCGGACCTGGTGGGAGCCGAGGATCGACACTGGCACCACCGGCGCACCCGACTCCAGCGCCAGGCGGCCGATCCCAGGCCGCGCCTCGGTCCCAACCGTGCCGGTCCGCGAGCGCCCACCCTCGACGTACATCCCCACCAAGCCGCCGCGCGCGAGGATCTCGAAGGCGGTGACGAACGCGTCCTCGTCGTGGTGACCGCGACGGACCGGGAAAACGCCGCTGTGCGTGTACACCCACGACAGCGGCCCCGGGCCGAACATCTGCGACTTCGCCATGAACTGGACGTGGCGCCGGATGAACGCGCCACAGAAGAAGTGATCCATGAACGAGGCGTGGTTGGGCGCCAGGATCACCGGTCCGGCGGGCACGTTGTCGGACCCGTAGCCGCGCGCCCGAAACAGGATCAGCGCGGTCATCACGGTGACGATCCGGCACAGCTCGTAGATCGATTCGGGGCCGTGGTCGCGGACGCGCTCGTGGTAGGCGGCGAACAGCTCGGGCGGGCGCGGGTCCTTGTAGACCTGTGCCCGGATCCTGGCGTCGTCGGCGATCGCCTGCCCCCGCGAGTCCGGTCTCAGCCGCTCAGCGGCAGCACCAGCGCCGGCTTCTCGATCGTGTGCTCGGCCTGCGTCGGCACGACCGCGGTGGCGATCGCAAAGAACTCGATCACGTGCGAGCCCCACCCGTGCGAGGCCTCCTTGAGCTGGACGCCGACGAGCCCGCCCGCCTGCAGCGATTCGGCCTCGCCCTGCATCCGCCCCATCGCCAGCTCGCGCGCCTCGTACAGCGCCTGCGTGAAGTTGGTCATCTCGATGTTGCGCCCGAACTGGCGCAGCGACGCCATCATCCCCTGGCGGGCGACGTGATAGACGCAGTTGCCCATCACCAGGCCGACGGGGCGGTAGCCCGCGCGCAGCAGCGTCGAGAAGTCCTGGCCGCTGAGGTCGGACGTGAACGGACGCCCGCCCGGCGCGCGGTGGAGCTCGCCGGCGGCGTGCTTGACCGCCGTGCCGACGGCGATGAACTCGGCCAGGTCGGCGCCCCAGTCGTAGCGTCCGATCGTCAGCCGCACACCGACGATCCCGTCGGCGCCGAGCTGATCGGCCTCCTCCTCCATGCGAGTCATCGACAGCTCGCGTGCGTGGTACATCGCCTGCGTGAGCACGGTCATCTCCATGCTCTGATTCCACATCGCCTGCTGGAAGCCGATGTGATAGATCGAGCTGCCCAGCACCAGCCCGAGCGGCTCGTAGCCGGCCTCCTTGACCAGCAGGAACTCATTGACCGACAGGTCGCTGGTGAAGAACCCCCGGGCGATGTCCTGCTTCATCCGCTCGAGCCGCTCGCGACCCGAAGCGGGCAGCCCCTGCAGCGACCCGGGCTCGTACGCCTCGCTGCGCGGCGCGTCCTCGTCGCCGGCCTCGTCGCGCTGGAGCGCCTGGCCTCGACGGTCGGGTGGGTCGTCGCGTTTCAGGAATCCCATCGTTCAATCCTCCAGTGTCGGATGCAGCTCGCCTGCGCCGAGGCGCGGCCGTCGCGCGCTCAGCTCATCAGCAGCCGCTCGAGCGCCTCGCGAGTCTGCCCGCTGTGCTCAGCCTCCCGCGCGAGCGCGATCGACAGCTGCTCGGTCCAGGCGTCGACGCTGAGCGGCTCGGTGCTGAGCGTGATCCCGCCCGACACACGAGCCCGCTTGGCCTCGACCCGGTCGCTCGTCTGATCGTAGGCGAGCTCCAGCCGCTCGCTGCCGAGATCGACGACGATCCTGCGGACCACCTTGGGGCCGAACATGCGCGCGCGCCACCGCTCCACGGACACGCCGCCGGGAAGCGCTGCCTCGAGCTTGGCGGCGAGGCTCTCGACGAACGCGGCCAGATCGCCGGCGTCGGCGCGCAGCGAAGCCGCCAGCAGCTCGAAATCCGGCGGGCGCTCGATCTCTGATCCCACGTAGCGAAGGCTACTGGTCCTCGACCTCAGCCGCGGGAGCGAGCGGATGCTGCCGGCCGAGCGGCCACGTGGCTACAGCACGCCGTGTCCGGCAAGGAACGCTGCGGTGCCGGCCGCCAGCACCAGCAGCATCGTCCCGACCGTGACAACGTGCGGCGTCGCTGACCACAGCAAGGCGCGCGGGGACCGAGACCGCCCCCGTCGCCTGACCCACTGACGGCGGCTGCACGAGCTCACAAAGGGACTCGAGTGCTCCATCGCTCTCTCCGCTATCGGACTCCTCCGGTTCGTACAAGTCAAGCGTGCGCGCCGGACGGAAGCCGCAAACTGCCGGGAGCGCGTGCTCGCGCCGGGCGACGACCTATGCTCTCTGCGGCATCGTCAGCTTCAGGGATGTCCTAGCGGGGCTCCCGCAAACATCGCACAACGTTCCCGGGAGGCCATTAGTGTCCGAGGTCGAGGCCCACATCACGGGCACGGTTTGGAAGGTGGAGGTGGAGGTCGGCGACAGCATCGACGAGGGGGAGGTGGTGGTGATCCTCGAGTCGATGAAGATGGAGATGCCGGTCGAGGCAGAGGACGCCGGGGTGGTCAAGCAGATCCTCGTCGAGGAGGGTCAGTCGGTGGCCGAAGGCGACCCGCTGGTCGTGCTCGAGTAGCTTCGTTGTCGGCCGGCGGCCACGTTCCCAGGGACGAGCGCGAGCCGGGGCGCCTGCTGGTCGAGCAGCCGGCGTCAGGCGTGGCCCGGCTGGTGATCTCGAATCCGCGCCGGCGCGGCGCGCTCGATCATGCGATCCTGGCGCAGTTCACCGAGCTGCTTCCGCGGCTCGATGCCCGCTGCGTGATGATCACCGGAGAGGGAACGACGTTCTCCTCCGGCTACGACATCGGCGACCTCGACGAGCCGGGGTCGAGCCGGTTCGCCGACGAGGCAGATCGGCTGGTGGCGCACCCGTTCACGACGGCGCTAGCGGCGATCGAGGCGTACCCGTTCCCGACGCTGGCGGTGCTGGGCGGGCATGCGCTCGGCGGCGGCCTCGAGCTCGCCCTCTGCTGCGACCTGCGGATCGCCGCCGAGACGGTCGTGCTGAGCATGCCTCCGGCCCGGCTCGGCCTCGTCTACTCGCACACCGGGGTCCGCAAGTTCATCGACGCGATCGGTGCTCCGCGCACACGGGAGCTGTTCCTCACGGGGCGGCGGATCGACGCGCGCACGGCCAGCGCGTGGGGGCTGGTCAACTTCGTCTCGGACGCCGACTCGCTGGCCGCGGACGCGCTCGCGCTGGCGGTCGAGATCGCCGGCAATGCGCCGTTGGCGCAGACCGGCAACAAGCGGGTGATCAACGCGGTGCTGGACGCGCGCGGGCGGATCGATCCGGAGACCGAGCGAGAGCTGCTGGCGCTGCGGCGCGCGTGCTTCTCGTCCGCGGACTTCCGCGAAGCGGTGCGAGCGTTCGCGGAGAAGCGCCCACCGCGGTGGACCGGCAGATGAGCGGAGGCGCGGCCGGGGCAGGCACCAAAGCCCGCCCCGGCCGCGACATCGATCAACCTCCGAGCGACAGCTCGGTGGCGCTGTAGCCGGGTGCGACGACCACGTAGGTGCTGCCGCTCGGGCTCAGCGTGGTGGCGTCCGACTTACCGGTCAAGACGCCCGCCGAGGAGATCCGCTGGCCGCCCAACGTCTCACCAGACTTGGCGTACAGGCCGCGCGAGCGCAGGCGGGTGATCGTGCCCGGGACGCCGTGGGCGCCGGCGACGCCGAGCTTCAGCGTGTGGCTGCGACGGGTCTTGTTGACGACGATCACGTTGATCCGGCCGGTGGGGGTGCGGGCGGCCCAGACGTCGACCCCGGAAGGCGATTTCCCGGCGATGTGCAGCATCTGCGCTCCCGCCGGCGCGGCCTGCGCGAACATCATCAGCCCGTAGTACTCGGGCTCCACCGACACCCTCCATCCGGAGTGAGAGTGCTTGGCGTCGATCAGCCCCTGCCAGCTGTTCGGGGTGGTGTGGAAGTTGACCCCGGCGGCGCCGGCTCGGACCACCCGCGGCAGGAAGTCGACCGCCCACAGCGCGGGCGCGAACGCGGGGCTGAGGTTGCCCTGCCCGCCGCAGGAGATCGAGTTCATCTCATCGACACGCAGGGGCTTGTGGCGCGAGCCCGCAACGCGCACGTACCTGCCGATCGAGTTGGCTAGCCCCTGCAGCGAGGAGGTCTCGAAGAACTGGGTGGCCTTGACCAGCGTCGAGCCGCACTTCTTCGTCGGGTAGGCGTGGATCGTCACCAGCTTCACGCGCGGCTCGCTGCGGACGAACCCGCCGAGCGCCCGCAGCCATTCGGTTCCGCCCGAGGCCGGGCCGGCGATCGGGAACTTTGGCATCCCCTTGGCGATCGAGGCGAAGTCCCGGTCGTAAGCGGCCGGCGTGTAGTTGCTTGGGCGGCCGTACACGCGCTGTCCGGAGGCCGTCTTGTACCAGGCGAACGCGTGATACAGCTCGGGCTCGTTGCCCAGCTCGAGTGCCGCCACGTTGCTGCGGCCGACGTGACTGAGGATCGCGTTCGACTCGGCGGCGGCGATGCGGCGGCTGTCGGCCTCGAACTGGATGCCGAAGATGTAGTGGCCGTGCAGCGCTTCGATCAGCGACTTGGCCGCATCGAGCAGCCGCGCGGTCAGCGTGATGCGCACGCCTCCGGGCTTCTTCACGCCCTTGATCGGCCACCACGCCCAGTCGGTGCTGTCGCCGCCGATCCGCAGCACCGGCGAGCCGCCCGGGTTGAGGTTCTCGATCAGCTGCACGAACGGCTGATCGACGCTGGTGCGCTCGCCGGTGTAGGTGGCGAGGCCGGTGTACTCCGTGGACAGTCCGAGGAAGCCACTCGGCACCTTCCCGAGGGTCTTCGAGGTGACGTCGACCGTGGCGCCGGAGCTCGAGGCCGGGCGGGCAGCGGTGTTGCTGCCGCAGCCGGCGGCGATGATCGCGACGGCGGTGGCCACCGCGAGGACGAGTCCTGCCAGGCGGAGGCGGAGGAGCTGCGAGCTTGATCTCACCCGGGCTCAATCCTCCTCGTATGGCGCGAAATCGCGCTTGCGTGCGCCGCAGACAGGGCAGAACCACGTCTCGGGGATGTCCTCGAACTCCGTTCCGGCCGGGATCCCGCCGTCCGGATCGCCCTCTGCCGGGTCGTAGATGTACCCGCACGATTCGCACATGTACTTCACGTAGGGCAGGGTAGTGGGTGCGGCCGCGGCAGCGATCGCCCGACCGTTCGACGGCGGTAGGGTGCGCTCGATGAGCTGCGACCAACTCGAGCCGGCCGCCGAGCTGAACTTCGGCGAGGCGACGGTTCCACGCCTGGCCGCCACCGTGATCCTGCTGCGCGGCGGCTCCGAGCGGATCGAGGTGCTGCTGGTGAAGCGCACCTCCACAGCCGGTTTCATGGCGGGCGCGTGGGTGTTCCCGGGCGGCTCGGTGGCTCCTGGCGAAGGCGACGGCGACGCCGCCCTGCGTGCCGCCGCCGTGCGCGAGCTGCGCGAGGAGACCACGATCGAGCTGACGGACAGCGCCGAGCTGGTGCCGTTCGCGCACTGGATCACGCCGGCGCAGCTGCGCAAGCGGTTCGACACATGGTTCTACCTGGCGCCGGCGCCGGCGGCGGCAGACGCGCGCGTGGACGCGGCAGAGGTGGTCGACAGCCGCTGGATCGCGCCGGCCGCGGCACTGGCGGCCGCCGCCGGCGGCGAGCTGTTGCTCGTGTTCCCGACGATCAGGCAGCTGCAGCAGCTGGCCATGTTCGCCTCCGCGGAGGCGCTGCTCGAGTATGCGCGTGACCGGGAGGTGCGAGCGGTCGA